>JBFOLQ010000538.1:0-5035 GCA_040830145.1 Flavobacteriaceae bacterium
AATTTGTATGAGATTTGAACTGCGTTTTGTTTCCGGTTTGTTTTTATCCTGTTTTTCTTTTTGGGCTTTTGGTCAAGACCTTAAAAGAACAGACCATGCCAATATTGACAGTCTGCTTCAATTGATTCCCGTACAAAAAGATTCCATATTGGTCGATACTTATTTTACCCTTTTCGATCAATATATTTTTAAAGACACTAGAAAGGGAAAGCCATACCTAGACTTGGCAGCCCCGATTATAAACTGATTGAACAACAAGCATCTTAAAGCAACACTTTACCAAAAAAGAGGACTCTACAGTCATGAAATCGGTGCATTTACCGCTAGTTTGGATCAATACATAAAAGCGAGGCCGTTATTTCAAGAATTGGATGCCTCAGAAACCTTACAATCTATCTATAACAATATTGGTGTAGCGTACAAGGACCTAGGACAAACCGCGGCCGCCCTTGAATCTTACCTCGCTTCAATAAAGATCAGTGAATCTTTGGGAAAGTCAGAGGTAGAAAGAGCTCCCGTCTTAATGAATGTAGGGAAATTGTACTCCAAATTGGGCAATCTCGACGTATCTAACGACTATTATAAAATGGTGGAGGCCATCTGTCAAGACCATAATCTTGAATATGGTTTGGCCATCACGCGTTCTAACCGAGCCACAAATTTGGTTGAAGTGAATGAATTTAAAACGGCTTTGGAACTCTATCAGGGGGCACTTCCCTACTTCGAGCAAAGCAAACGTAAATTGGCAATAGGGGAACAGTTGAACTTGATAGGTGCCGTATACCTTAAAATGGATTCTATACAAAAAGCCAAGGATTACTTTTTAAGGGCACTGAGTTTAAATCGTGAAATCGACCAGAAAAGTCAATTGGGTATCTCTTACCGAAGTTTAGGCGATGTTGCCTTTCGGGAAGGGAAATACAAAGCTGCGCTGGAACATTATAAGAGCAGCCTGGCGTTCGCCAAAAAAGTAGATTACAACATTGAAATTGTTGAAGACTACCTTAAAATCGCGAATACTTACGAGAAATTGGGCAACATTTTAAAAGCCTATGAATATCACAAGTACTATTCTTTAATGTACGATAGTATTTTTAGCCAAGAAAACAACCAGAAAATCAATGCGCTGGAATTGAGTTATAAAACCGAAAAAAACGTACAAGAAATTGCACTTCAAAAGAAAGAAATCGCGTTTTTGGAGGAGAAGGAAAAAACCGCGAAGTTTCAGCGTATCGGATTGATTGCAGGTTTGGTGCTAACCATTATCTTGTTTGGACTGACTTATTACGGAATCCGTCAAAAAATGAAACGTAACAGACTGGAGCGTGAACGTGTCAAGGCCGAGCTAGCGTTTAAAAGGAAAGAGCTTACCACCCATGCACTGCATTTGGCTAAAAAGAACGAGGTACTGGAAGGACTAAAGCAAAAGGTAATGGCCTTAAAAGAGACCGATGGTAACAGCCAAACTTATCAAGAACTTATCAAGACCATCAATTTTGACCAGCAGGACGATAAGGCATGGGAGAACTTCACCCACTACTTTGAAGCGGTACATAAGGACTTTGCCAAACAGGCGGTTGCAAAATATCCAGATATCTCAAAGAATGAACTTCGGTTGATGGCGCTTTTAAAAATGAACCTTTCCTCCAAGGAAATCGCCACCATTTTGAACATTTCCGCCGATGGGGTCAAAAAAGCAAGGCAACGGCTGCGAAAAAAAATGAACCTCACCCCCGAAGATTCCCTAGAAACTGTGGTAATGGCCTTGTAGCCTTCATTTTGCAACCTTCCGGAACCCTTGTAAAATAAGTGCTTTTAAGAGTGTACCCCTTTTGTCCCCCCGCCAAAAAAGGACTGTACCCTTTTGGTACCCCCTCCTTTTTTTTAATGCTGGGACCACGGAATTAGGTTTGTGGTGTCATTGAATTGACAATCAAGTTTTGTGGTCTTGCCCGGTCCCAGATGGCTGTTGGTCTTCCCTGCTGGGCAAGTCACACAAAACAATACTGTAACCACAAAACAATTCTTATGAAAACGCGAAACAAAACTTTGATTTTACTGATGTTACTGTTTATGTACGGTACGGGGTTAACCTCATGCAGTAAGGAAGAGACCCAAACTATCACTATGGTGGATACCGATGGTGATGGTATATTGGACACGGTGGACAAATGTCCTTCACAAGCGGCCCCTGGAACAGCAGATGGATGTCCTGTTTCCGGGAATGGCACCCTAGAGGAAGGGGAAGGCATTTCTGAAAATGAGCTTGAGGTATACCATGGAGACATCGGTTTGGTAATCGATGCGCGTAAAGTCGCCAAAAAAGGATACCGCCCCACTAAGGTAAGATTGGAAATCGAAGCTCAAAGCGATGATTATTCCCAAACCTTGGATTTGAACGAATACGCCTTAATGGGGCAATTAAAATTGGCCATCGAAGACTTGAGCACCGAAGCCGAACAGGAATTAAAGGATGGCGTACAGGTCACAGCGACCCTATTGGACAAGGACGGTGCCTTAATTGTAACTGAGAGCCTTAGCAAGCAATCCTTCCTGTCGAACCCCTCGCCAATAACCATCCAAGGGAACGACCTGGAAGACCTAAATACGGAGGTTGACTTGATACCGGATACACCTTATTATATCCAATGGGTTAGGGAAGGAGAACCCCAGAAAGGCGCATTTTATTCTTCTAATACCCATTCTCGTTTGGAGTTTGATTTGAGCTTTTCAGGAAATGAAGACAATATGCTCTATTATTTTGAAAAGTGGTCCGATACCCATCCTAATGCTTTTAATATTAAACATAAGGCAAGTAATACGTATTTAAAACAAGTCCGATCTTCGAATGGAACACATAGGAACATTGAATCAGGATATAATAATCCACATCAACAGAATCATGTTTTTGTGATTAAAAAAGTAGCGGATGGTGAATATAGTATAACCGACCTTAATGGGGTCCCTATTAAATCAGCAAATACACAATTAGGATTAGATCTTGAAGACAATTCTGTGACTTTCCAAGCTAATTTTCGCTTTGTTCCCATGAACATTGATTGGAACATAGAAAATATTGCCACAGAATACTTGCAACCCATCCTGCCCCCGGCCAATAGTGGTTTTTCGTTCAACAACACCCTTATCAACTGCGGAACGGGTGAGCTTTCGCAGACCATAGGAACTTCAAAAACCGTAGAGACGGTCACCACAGTGGGATGGGAAGAGAGTGTTTCCATAAGCTCAAGTCATAGCGCAGGGGTGTCCATAGGCATGTCAATGGAAGTAAGTGGTAGTTTTTTTGGAAATGGGGCGACCTATAAAGCAGAGGCAAGTGCCAGCTACGATTATACCACAACAAACACTACCGAAAACACAAATTGGCAAGAAGCTACGGGCACCACAAGTGAAACTTTTTTCTCGGAGCGCACCATTACCGTACCGCCCAAAAGTGCTTCCCTGGTCTATGATGCTTTTCAAAGCTATAACAATGTAAAAGTGAATTTGGTCAAAAGATTACGGGTAAAGGCAACGGAACATGATACCGGTACGGCGTTGACAGGCGATGAAATCAGCACTCAGTTTCATTTTAATGGTTTTGAGGGGCACATAACCGAAATTGGGGCCGATTACATTGAAGTGACCCTGAGAGCCGTAGCGACCATGGACGAAATCTTTGAATCTAAAAGTGATGTTCAGGAAGTAGATCCCAAATGTTCAAATTAGCAAGTGATTATTTGTATTAATGTAAGAGGTCGTCTGGATACTGTTCCGGACGACCTCTATTTCGTATGGTAATGGTTACGCTGATACCCTTAATCAAACGTATATCCATTGTCCGCTGCCACGGCATCGGCAATGGTCTTCCGCAATGCAGCCACATTGGGGAAGTTTTGGTATTTGGTGAAGCGTTTGAGTCCCATGAGCATCATTCGCTGTTCGTCACCTTCCGCAAAGGAGATAATACCTTCCTTCCCTTTTTGGATGATTTTTTCCACGGCATTGTACAAATACAGTTGGGTCATGGCCAGTTGAATTTCCTGTTCTTTTTCCCCAAAACGCTTGATGTTCTTTTCCGTCCGTAAGATCGTAGACTCAGCCATGTAGATTTCAATAAGGATATCGGCGGCGGCCATCATGAGTTGTTGGTGTTTTTCCAGTTCCGTACCAAACTGTTGTACGGCTTTCCCGGCGACCATCAAGAAGACTTTTTTCAAACGGGCCACCATATCCTTTTCCTCGGAAAGGGGAGCTGAAAAATCAGGGGTATCAAAAGACGGAATGCCCATAAGTTCTTCCCCAACAGCCGTAGCGGGTCCCAAAAGGTCTACATGGCCGCGCATGGCTTTTTTGACCAACATGCCCACACTGAGCATGCGGTTGATCTCATTGGTGCCTTCATAGATACGGGCGATACGGGCATCGCGCCATGCTTTTTCCATAGGGGCTTCGGCACTAAAGCCCATACCCCCAAAGATCTGGATGCCCTCATCCGTGGTATGCTGTACGTCTTCGGAAACGGCAACCTTCAATATGGAACACTCAATGGCATATTCCTCCACACCTTTGAGTTCGGCTTCCTGATGGCTATTACCCTCAGCCATGCGAATGGCGATGCGGTCCTCAATATTTTTGGCAGCCCGGTAACAGGCTGATTCCCCGGCATAGGTATTGGTTGCCATATCGGCGATTTTGGCCTTGATGGCCCCAAAACTGATGATAGGGGTCTTGAACTGTACCCGCTCATTGGCATATTTTACCGCTTCCGTGGTAACTCTTCGCTGGGCTTCCAAACAGGCAGCTGCCAACTTAATGCGTCCTACATTTAAGGCATTCATGGCAATCTTAAAGCCATTACCCCGCTCCGAGAGCATATTTTCTACAGGCACCTTAGTGTTATTGAAGAACACTTGGCGGGTAGAGGAGGAGTGGATGCCCAGTTTCTTTTCTTCCTCACCAGTACTGATACCATTATCAGGGTCGTTCTCCACTATGAAACCTGTGATGTATTTGTCGTCCTCTATTCTGGCAAAGA
>JBFOLQ010000539.1:0-4538 GCA_040830145.1 Flavobacteriaceae bacterium
ACCCTTACCATCGGTATCGAGGACGGTACCAATGAGACGGTTGACCTTTCCAGTTTGGTGGGCACCGATGACCAGAACATAGCGAACCTGGCGGTGAACACCACCACCAACGTATTGACGGTGGGCATCGAGGACGGCACCAGCCAGACAGTGGACCTGTCGCACTTGGACGACAGTGGTACAGATAATCAGAACATAGCGAACTTGGCGGTGAACACCACCACCAACGTATTGACGGTGGGCATTGAGGACGGCACCAGCCAGACGGTTGACCTGTCGCATTTGGATGACAGTGGTACGGACAATCAGAACATAGCAAACTTGGCGGTGAACACCACTACCAACGTATTGACGGTGGGCATTGAGGATGGCACCAGCCAGACGGTGGACCTGTCGCATTTGGATGACAGTGGTACTGATGACCAAAATGCTTCTGAAGTTCCATTGGTTACCAATGTAGATGTAGATGAGGGTGGTGTTGCGTCACCCACACAAGAAACCAATGTGGAGGAAGTAATACAGGCCATTGCCCCGATTACTTCCAAGGCTGCCAGGATTTTCTATCCACCATCCATAGCCATTGATGCATCTGCCTTGGCCAATGATCAAACAATAGATTTGTATCAAGAATACATTGATCAATTTGGCTCTCCTACCATGGCCAGTACAGGAGCACCAAGTGCTGTTCCTACCTATGCAAAATCTGAATTGTACTATTATGTCACATACGCAGATTCTGCCGTACTCAATATTGACAGTATAAGTGCCGATGGGGTAATGCAATATGATGTTGTTGGGACGCCACCAGATTACAACAGTTTGATCAACGTTGTATTTGTAGTAAAATAATCAACGATTTATAAATCGTTAAAGTCCAAATGTTGAAGACCAGTCTTAACCCTAAATACCTAGTAACTGCTTTGATGTTGTTTGTGGGCGCTCTGTCCGCAGATGCACAGTTTCTATTACAAGCACCCAATGGTAATGGGGAGTCCAACTATCAGTGGTTCGAAGCTTCAGATACCAGTACCGTTTTGGGAACTGACTTCTTTTTGGAAGTTGCCCGGCCCGGTATCTATTTTGCTACCTATGATGGTACTTCATGCGGAAGCAATGCATCCGACTATTTTGTGCTTACCAATTGTAATGCACCCTTTAATGAGGTTACCCTGGATATTTCAGCCAATGTGCCGGCGAGTGCTACCGTAAGCTGGAACCCCTCTTTATCAGGAGATCAGTTACGGCCAGTGGTAAGCTCAGATTTGAATGTAACAAGGTATGTGGCTACGGTGACCAAAGCGGGCTGCGATACAGCCTTGCCCGGTTTTACGGTAGTATGTATTGACCAATCAGCAGATTTGGAAGATGATACCGTGAGTGTGGATGAAGACCAATCGGTAGATGTGGATGTACGGGACAATGACGGTCCCTGGCCTACCTCTGGGGGTCTTACACTCACTGACCCTGCCAACGGAACGGCAACAGTGGATACGAATGGCACACCGAATGATCCATCTGACGATATCATAACATATACCCCTGACCCGGATTATAATGGACAGGATTCTTTTGATTATACGGTTTGTAACTCCGTTGGGGACTGTAGTACGGCTACCGTTACCGTAAATGTTGCACCTATTGTGGATGCCTTTGATGATTCGGTAACCACTGTGGAGGAGACTCAGATTGAAATCGATGTTTTGGACAACGATAATGACGTACCCACTTCGGGGAGCTTGACCACCACGGACCCCGATGGAGGTTCAGTGACGATTGATGATAATGGAACACCCGATGACCCCTCTGATGATAGGGTTATCTATACACCGGATGCCGATTTTGTAGGCACCGATACATTTGAGTATACCATATGTGATGCGGATGGTAATTGTGAAACAGCTACAGTATCGGTGGTTGTTACCGAGGCACCGGTGACCGATTTGGATATGGATGATGATGGAATAGTGGATGCCTTTGAGGATCTCAATTCTGATTGGGACAATGACCCTACCACAAACCCAACGGATTCTGATGGGGATGGTATTCCCGATTACTTGGATATTGATAGTGATGATGACGGTATTCCAGACAATGTGGAAGCGCAGACCACTCAAGGATATATAGCGCCTTCAGGAATGGACGCCAATGGAAATGGATTGGATGATGCCTATGAGGCCAACGGAAACCTAGGTTTGATTCCCGTTGACACAGACGATGACCTTTTGCCCGATTATTTGGATGAGGATAGTGATAATGACAATATTCCGGATAATATAGAAGCCCATGATTTAAACCATGATGGAATTGCAGATTATACCTTCATAGGTTCTGACAAAGACAACGATGGACTTGATGACGGATTTGAAAATGGTGAAACCATTGATAAGGATGTCAATGATGGGTTGGATGATCCCTTTAACGATCTTCCCAATACTGATGGAGATAATGAATCGGACTATAGGGATATGGATGATGATGGCGACGGCATACCCACAGTCGAGGAGGATGCCAATGATGATGACAACTACGTAAATGATGACGAGGACGGTGATGGCATCCCAGATTATCTAGACCCAACCGAGCCAGAGGATGAGGTAAAGGTGTTTAATATAATGACACCGAATGATGATGGGGTTCACGATACGTTACAAATAAATGGCTTAGAAAACTTCCCCAACAATACCTTTAGAATTTATAACAGGTGGGGCGTATTGGTCTATTCTACCTATGCCTACGGTAGTGGTGGCAATGTATTTGACGGTACTTCCATGGGAAGGACCACAGTGGATGTACAGAGCAAACTTCCAGTAGGGACCTATTTCTACATTTTGGATTATGGTACTGAGACTGGACCAATGAAGACGCTTACAGGTTATATCTATATAAATCGATAATTGGATATGATGGCGGAAAGTAAATACAGATCATGGTTGGGAAGTATATTGGGAATCATGGGTCTTTTGACCCTCTTTACAACGGTTCCAATATATGCACAGCAAGATGCGCAGTTTACGCAATACATGTATAATACCATAAGCGTGAATCCGGGATATGCGGGTTCAAGGGGGCAAATGAGCATTGGATTGTTATATAGATCTCAATGGGTAGGGGTCGATGGGGCACCAGTCACCCAAACATTTAACATTCATTCCCCCATTGGATATAAAGGAGTGGGTTTGGGAATCTCAGTTGTGAATGACCAAATAGGTCCTACCAATGAAACCTATGCAGACCTCGATTTTTCATATACTGTGCATACATCGAATGAGGGCAGGTTGAGCTTTGGCCTAAAGGGCAGTGCCCACATATTGAACTTAAATGAGACCAAATTGGATGAATTTCAATTGGAGACGGGTTTGGCCATTGACAACAAGTTTTCACCCAATGTTGGCGCTGGGGTCTATTATCATACCGATAAATATTACGCGGGCCTTTCCGTACCCCGTATTTTAAAGACCGATCATTTTGATAATGATGGGACAACCCTGTATACCGCCGCAGAAGAAATGCACCTGTATTTCATCACGGGGTATGTGTGGGAGTTGAATCCTAACCTGAAGTTTAAGCCTGCAGTTTTGACCAAAGCGGTTAGGGGTGCTCCCTTGCAAGTAGATCTTTCGGCCAATTTCTTGCTAAATGAAAAATTTATTTTGGGAGCGGCCTATCGTTGGGATGCTGCCTTTAGTGGTATGGCGGGCTTTCAGGTCAACAATAAGTTTTTATTGGGTATTGCCTACGATCGTGATGTGACCGAATTGGGAAGTGCATCATTCAATAATGGTTCTTTTGAAGTGGTCTTGAGGTACGACTTTATTAGTTCCAAGGGAAATCTTAGATCTCCACGTTTCTTCTGATTTTTCAATCTTTCCATATTTAGATTCCATTCATTCCAAAGATTGTACCTTTGTCCCATGGAGGAGGAAAAAGTGGTCCTGGTCAATAGGAATGATGAGCAATTGGGCACTATGCCCAAGATGGAGGCCCATGAAAAAGGGGTACTGCATAGGGCATTTTCCGTATTTATCACAAATGATCGTGGAGAAATGCTTCTACAACAACGCGCTGCTGATAAGTACCATTCCCCTTTGTTATGGACCAATGCTTGTTGCAGTCATCAACGTGTGGGGGAATCCAACATTCAGGCTGGAAAACGAAGGTTGCAGGAAGAAATGGGAATCCATACTGAGCTTACTGAACTTTTCTCCTTTGTTTATAAGGCCCCTTTTGACAATGGACTCATTGAGCATGAGTTTGACCATGTGATGATGGGCCGTTATAATGGGGAACCAGAGGTTAATCCAGCAGAGGTGGCCGACCACAAGTGGATGACCCCAGAGGAAATCAAGGCAGATATTGCTAGTACTCCGGCTAATTACACAGCTTGGTTCAAAATTATTTTTGATCGTTTCTTTGAGCATATCCAACAGCCAAAACCCAATAATGAAGGTCAAAGTCAGTAGAAAGGCCCATTTTAATGCTGCACATCGTCTCTTCAGATCCGATTGGGACGATTCCAGAAATGAGGCCATTTTTGGAAA
>JBFOLQ010000540.1:0-2564 GCA_040830145.1 Flavobacteriaceae bacterium
AATAGTAATGCCGTCTATGGCAACAACTCGGCCATGGGCAACCATGTGGGGTATTCCTTTGTGGAAGAGACCATTTTGGATGCCAACGACATATCAAAGACCAACGGGCGGATTGTCACCGAGTACATTAATAAACCCAATCAACAACTCCACTCCACCCATAGGGGGCAGATAGCCTTTGACGCCCCTTCCACCCTCTTTGAAGAGGGAAATGGCCAAATAAAGACCCAAAAGATATATGACAATGGGTTCGGGACCGATCCAAAAAGAATCATATCCAACAATTATGACCCTATCTTCACCGATGGAGCCCCGGGTGTAAAGGTCTATTATAGTAATATGAGGGGCTTTTTGATCGGAAGTATTGGGGGGAATGGAATATCCGTAGCCTGGAACGTATTGTACGACCGGTTTCCCTATCAGACCAGACGTTCCTATTCGCTGTTGGAAAGCTCAACGGTCACCGATTACCTGGAAAATGGGACCTCCCATGAGACCAAGACCTACAATACCTATAATTCCAAACCCCAAATGACCGCCACCAAGACCATCAATTCAAAGGGCGAAGAACTAGAGACACGTTTGTATTACCCCTATGATTCATATTTGGGGGTAAGCAGTCTTCCAAGGATGTCCAATCTGGTCGATGACAACAGAATAGCCAATCCGGTCTATACCAGAAATTTTTACCAAGGCCAATTGTTGAACCATGAACTGACCACATATGACTATAAATTGGGCAATTTAAAACCGGTCAAAATCGCATTCCAAAAAGAAGATGCGCCGTTGAACGAAATTGAGGTCCGGTTTGAATACGACACATACAATAGGGATGGGAAGCCCTTAAAATTTAGAAAGGACAATGGCCCATGGACCGAAATCATCTGGGGATATGAAAATGTATACCCTATTGCCCAGATCTACAACGCCCCCGAAAATGGGACCCCATTGGAAAATATATTGAACGAAACCCTTATCCTCGACAGCAACAGTACTGCCGCCACCATAAAGGGGGAAATTGACAAGGTCAGGGACCATGCCGATTACCAAGGGACCATGATCAGTTCGTACGCATTTGACCCCATGGTGGGAATGGTCCAATCACAGGATGAAAGAAGTTACACCACTTCCTATGTGTACGACCCCAGGGAACGGCTTGCACAAATTAAGGATGAAGACAATCGCATTATACAGGACTACAAGTATGGACTGGGCAATGAATTGAACGATTGCTTGGAGAATTGCGCAGGTGATTTGACTGTTTCAACAAGCACGTACCAATTGTTCCGGGAACAAAGTTTTACCATCAATTATTCCATAAACGGTAGTTTTTCAGTCAATAGATGGGAAATATGGTATGGGGATGGAACCTCCCAATCAGGGAGTGGAAGCCCTTCGGGACTGTCCCATGCCTACTCAGAATATGAAGATTTGGGATTAAAGCCCATACGCCTTTACCTGTACAATGGCAACGACGGGTTTATCACGGGCAATGTCAATGTACGGCTGTATGAGGGCAATATCCCTGGAAGCAATATCTTTTTTGACAACATCAATTTAAGCTCCAACCAAAAGACCGGTAGAATTTATGGGGACCCAGGTTCAAAAATAAGCTTTACGGCCAGTGTTGCGGGCTCCAGTGGCCAACACAGTGGTTTCGCCACCATTGGCGGACAAAGTATATCCCTTTCTGCATATGAATCTCAAACGGGAACGGTCACCATTCCTTCCAGCGGATATATTGAATGTAGTGTTTCGGCCACATTGAACGGGAGCAGTTCAGCCACTTGCACCATTTCCATTACAGGGACCAATACGGGCCAAGTCGTTTCCCCTTCTTCCCTATCGTTTACAGCCAGCAATTTCTAATTGAACAACTTCCAGATCATGAACAACAAATTAGTTTTCACAATAGTTCTCGGCCTACTATGCACCTTTGGATATTCACAAACAGGTTATAAGTGGTGGTACCGTGATGCGGACAATGATCAATATGGTATCTCCAGTGATAAAGTATGGGCCAGCTATCCTCCCGCTGGCTATACCTGGAGAGATGGGGACTGTAATGACGACCCTTTTTATGGCCCCTCCATTAATCCCGGTGCCACGGAAGTATGTGACGGGAAGGACAACAACTGTGACGGCATCATTGACAATGTGGTCAATGCAACGCCCACAAAATACAATCTTACTGCTGGTAGTTCATCGGTATGTGCCAATACCACGACCACAATTACGTTATCTGACTCCCAGTCAGGGGTAAGTTACCAATTGTACAAGGGCACTGCCACCTACGGAAACCCAAAGAATGGAACGGGCAATGCCCTTACTTGGAACAACATTGTTGCGGGAACCTATAAAATCATAGCAACGGGAGGGGCAAGTTGTGGCACCACCCCATCCACCGAAATGAACAACCAGGTCGTCATAGGCACCACAACAGCCGACCCCATAGGCATCAGCCCTTCCACCGGTACCTTGGTCAACATCTGCCCCGGACAGGTACAGTTGTTCCCGGCCAATACCAACTCCGTGCAAAATTGGACCGGGGTGGATTCCTGGAC
>JBFOLQ010000541.1:0-4496 GCA_040830145.1 Flavobacteriaceae bacterium
CCCCAATCTCTTTGTTCTTTGTATCCTCTTCCTTTTCCGGGGCTTCAACCGTTTTGGCCTCTTCCTCCGCAGCGGCATCATCACCTCCGGTCAACATGCCCCCAAAGCTTTGAAAGCCAATGCCCATAAGGCCAGTAATGATAAAGGTTATGCCCAGTCCGCGTAACGGGGCCGGCACATTGGAATAGCGTATCTTCTCACGAATGGCCGCTATGGCCAAAATTGCCAAGAACCACCCAATCCCCGAGGATACACCGTAATTAAACGCCAATCCCAAAGATGCTATATCCCTTGATTGCATAAAGAGTGACCCACCCAATATCGCACAGTTTACCGCTATCAAGGGCAGAAAGATTCCCAGTGAATTATACAAAGAGGGTGAAAACTTCTCCACTATGATTTCCACCAATTGTACCATGGTGGCAATGGTGGCAATAAACATTATAAAGGATAGAAAGTTTAAGTTGTAATCGGCATATTCGGGTCCCAACCACACCAAGGCCCCTTCACGGAGTAGATATTGATCCAGTAACCAGTTCAAAGGAACCGTCACGGCCAATACAAAGATAACAGCCGCCCCAAGACCCACTGCCGTACTTACCTTTTTGGAAACAGCCAAATAGGAACACATTCCCAAAAACACGGCAAATACCATGTTGTCTATAAAAATGGACCTAAAAAAAAGTTCTATATGCTCCAGCATAATCTAAAATGTTTTTAAAACCTCAATGTTCCTCAATCAATGCCTTATTTCGCGAACGCTGTACCCAAATAATGATACCTACGACAATCAAAGCTGCCGGAGGTATGATCATAAAGCCATTGTTTTCGTAACCCGTGGCATACAATCCAGTTTTTGTGATAGGGTCTCCCAAAACGGGATATCCCATTAAGGTACCCGATCCCAATAATTCCCTAAAAAAACCAACAATGATCAATATAACCCCATACCCCAGTGCATTTCCGATACCATCCAAAAACGCTTTCCAGGGTCCATTGCCCAAGGCAAATGCCTCAAAACGCCCCATAATGATACAATTGGTAATAATAAGGCCTACAAAAACAGAAAGGGTCTTGCTCAATTCATAGGCAAATGCCTTCAGTACTTGATCCACGATGATTACCAAGGTAGCGACCACCACCAACTGCACAATAATCCTAATTTTTGAAGGGATGATATTCCGCATCAGGGAAATAACCACATTACCCACTCCCAAAACAAAGAGTACGGAGATGGCCATTACAATGGAGGCCTTTAGTTCGGCCGTTATGGCCAGGGCTGAGCAGATGCCCAAGACCTGGATGGTAATGGGGTTATTATCGGCCAAAGGGTCGAGAATAAGGTTTGCATCTTTTTTAGAAAGTAAGGCCATATCTTATTTCTTTCGTATCGTTTCTAAATAGGGTTTGTATAACGTAACACTCTCCTTGACCATGGCTGCCAGTCCGTTTCCGGTTATGGTCGCTCCCGCCAAGGCATCTACTTCGTTGTCATTCTTGTCCTTATTGAGGGGGTCGTTATTTCCCTTGACCACGGCAACTCCCGCATACCGGGAACCATCAAGGATGGATTCCCCTGTAAAGTCATCCATAAAATACCGTTGCTTGATATTGGCACCAAGTCCAGGGGTCTCTCCCTTATGGTCGAAGTATACCCCTTGTACCACCATATGCTCGTCCAACGACATAAAGCCCCAAATGGCATCCCAAAGTCCCTTGCCATACATGGGCACGATATAAAAGGTCTTGCCTTCCTTCTCTCCCACAAATAATGGGAGCTTGGCTTCGCCTCCTTTTTTGAGGATGTCCAGTTGCTTCTTCATATCAATGAGATATGCTTCATTATCCTCTTCTGCCTGATTCCCATTGACCACCAATTGTTTTTTGATATAATTTGAAAACTCGGCCTCTACCCTATCGGTAGGAATAAAATTCACGCTTCCTTCATCAACATTCTGGTTGACTCCCATTGCATACAGGATGTTCTGTTGCTTCTCAAAACGTTCATTCTCCTTAATCTTGGGACCGAGCCCAGAGGCAAGGGATGCCAAAAGTGCTCCCACAACCACCACCATAAGGGAGGCGAAAATGACGGTGTAGCTATTCTTGTCTGTATTGATTGCCATGATTAAACCGTTTCAACTTTTAGTTCCTCAGCCTTGCCATCTGAATCCTTAGGATGGATGGTAGCTGCCTTAAATCGCTTCAATCGTCTCTTTACGTTGCCCTGAACCACATAGTGATCAATGGTGGGGGCAAAAACATTCATCAATAAAATGGCCAAAAAGACCCCTTCCGGATAGGCCGGATTGAACACCCGGATCATCACCGAAATAAAGCCGATCAAAAAGCCATAAATCCATTTACCACGATTTGTCTGGGCACCTGTTACGGGATCTGTTGCCATGTATACGATTCCAAAGGCCAAGCCACCCACCAAGAGATGTTTCCAGTATTCAAAGCTCATTAGACCGTAGAACTTACTGCTTTCACCTATCCATCCGGCATCGGCCACGCCATTAAAGATCAATCCCATGACCAATGAGCCGATGACCGCACTTACCATAATTCGCCAACTGGCAATCTTGGAGAAGATAAGGAACAGTCCTCCCAGTAAAATCAACAAGGTAGATGTCTCTCCGACCGATCCAGGGATAAAACCATAAAACATATCCATAATATCCCATTGTTGGGCAAATTCAGCACCTTTGTTCTGGGCCAGATACCCCAAGATGGTTTCTCCGGAAATGGCATCCAATTGGGCCCCACCAGCTATTTCCTCCGCTCTTTCCCGGGCACCATGCACCCAAACCTTATCCCCACTCATCCAAGTAGGGTAGGCAAAGAACAAAAAGGCGCGTATGGTCAAGGCGGGATTCAAAATATTCATGCCCGTACCACCAAATACTTCCTTACCGATAACAACACCAAAGATTACGGCCACGGCCAACATCCACAAAGGAGTGTCCACTGGTACGATCAATGGGACCAACATACCCGTCACCAAATAGCCTTCCTCAACCTCATGGCCCTTAATAACAGCGAAAATAAACTCTATCAAAAGTCCTACCCCATAGGAAACTATGAGCAGTGGCAATATCTTTTGGATACCAATCCAAAAATTGTCCCACGTAAGAAAATGCTCGGTGAGCGAGAAATCACTTGGAAACCCATTAATAGCGGCATAGTGTTGATATCCTGCATTGAACATGCTGAATATGAGCACGGGGACCAAAGCCATGATAACAGTGTTCATGGTCCTTTTCAGGTCATCGGCAGCCCGTATATGCCCTCCCGAATGGGTAGTCTCATTGGGGGCGTATAAAAAGGTATGGATGGCATTGAATGCCGGAGCCATCTTCTTGCCCTTATATTTCTCCTTTAACTGGTGCAGTTTTTGCTTCATGCCCATGTTTATCCTATTTCCTTATATAATAAATCCAACCCCTCACGAATAATCTGCTGGTGGGGTTGTTTGGATATACAGACGAACTCTGTCAATGAAAAGTCCTCTGGAGCCACCTCGTACAATCCCAGCTGTTCCATTTCGTCCAAATCTTTGTACATACATGCTTTCAGAAGTTGCATGGGGTAAATATCCAGCGGAAATACCTTCTCATACATCCCAGTGACCACAAAAGCCCTGTGCTCCCCGTTGGTATTGGTGTTTAAATCGTACTTTTTATTGGGCTGCATCCACGAAAAGGTCATGGCCCTAGTGGCCGAGACCTTATTAAAGATGGGTTTATTCCACCCAAACAGTTCATAATCATCCCCTTCTGGGATGGCCGTCACCGTATTGTTGTACCAACCCAAGAAGCCATCCTGTTTGGATTTTCTACCGGTCAACACATCTCCATTGATGACTCTAAAATTTTCCGTGTTTACTCCGGCTGCATATAGGAAGGTGGCAATCTCAGCCCCAATCATGGTCTTGTAATATTTGGGACCCTTGACCGAAGAACCGACCAAGGCCACTATTCTTTCGGGATTGAATTTTCCGGTCAAAAATAGTTCCCCAATAACGACCAAATCCTGTGGACTTACGGTCCATACCGTTTCCCCTTTACTGATGGGGTCTATCTTATTTATCTGTGTCCCAACCAAACCTGCAGGGTGGGGACCGGAAACCTTGTGTACCGTAATCCCATCCATACCAGCCAAGGGCGATGCTTCAGAGCTTACCGATACATGTACCTGACCTGGGGTCATTTTTCCCAAGGCGGTCAATGCGGCCTGCAACGCGGCCTCTTTACCTTGCAATACGTAATCCACATCAGCGGCCAAGGGGGCCGTATTGAGGCCAGAGATAAAAATGGCCTTGGGATTCGTATCCGGGTTGGCTATTATATCATAAGGGCGTTGTTTTATAAACGGCCAACACCCCGTTTTCAACAGATAGGATTTGATGTCAGCCCCAGAGGCCCCATCAATATCCACTGTATCATGTTGGATGTGCTCTTGGGTCTTATCGGCCAATATTCTAAGGGTCAAGA
>JBFOLQ010000542.1:0-2243 GCA_040830145.1 Flavobacteriaceae bacterium
ATTTGGTTCTTGGTGTTCAGATGCAAGGGCAGTCCGCCCAACAAAAGGTCTGTAGTGGTCTCGAAGTCCTCAACTTGAAGATGGCATTCAATCAACGCGAGGGTATTCTCCACTATCTCTGAAGACATTGATATGGGGTCCAGTCTTTTTAAGTTGACAATACTACTATCCAATTTGGGCATGGCGCGTTCATACTGCCCCAAACGAACCTCACTCTTACCAATATTTCCTTCAATAAGGGATTTTAATAGTTTGGTTTTATGCATTTGGTTCACATCCTTGTCCTGGGTAATATCGTTCAAGTAGACCTGTACATATCCGGCCGCTTTTTTGTATTGGGTGATGGCGGTGGGGTACGACTTGTCCAACCGTAAATAATTTCCAAGATGGTTGTGGTATTCAGCGAGTTTATAGAATTCGGTTTCAGAAATGTTTTTTCCCTCCCTTGCGATATAGTCTTCCATGGCCTTTCTATGCCGTCCCAAGTTGGAGTAGATATCATATAGCACATAGCTATCAATAAGCCCTAGGTCCACCATTTCCTTTCGAACCTCGATCTGTTTGTCGTACATGGTGAGTTGGCCATAGTTGTCATCCATGAGACCAAAAAGGAGGTGGTTGTACGTATTGGCGGTACTATCCAATTCCGCCGACAGTTCCTTGGTAATGGCAAGACTACGCTCGTAGTCCCCCATATCATAAAAAAGTTGGGATTGTACCAATCTGAACTGACGTGCGGCCACACTATCTTGTGACTTCATGGAAAAGCTGAGTCCCTCATTGGCCTCTTCCTGCCAATCATAGGGCGAAGTGGTCATGTATCTATCGTTACTCCCAAAAAATACCGTGAACTTCTCATCAGCCGAATCCGCCATCTTGAAACTCTCAAAGGCATTCGTCTGGATTGGAATGGAATCTTGGGCCATCACGTATTGCTGCCCCCATATCATGAGAAAGGGTAGGCAACGCAGTACGCCCCTTACGAATACACCCACAAGTAATTTATCCAACATCATTTCTAGACCAGTGTTCTGTTAAAGACTTAAAATCAAAAAAGCCGCACACCATTGCACAGCTTTCTTGGTTTACAAACTATTTATATTTACTGATAAGATTTGGGGTTCTATCGATATGCTCCAAAAATAGGGAAAAGCCCCGTTCGCCTTCTAAGTTTGTTGTGTAATGGCCCATTACTGTTGTGAAATCAACATGGAAAACTTATGGGTGCATTTCATCGGATTTTTATGCATTTGATGGAGTGCCACTACGTGACAATCCCTGCTTTGGAAGATGACAGGAGCCACATTTTAACATGGCATTATTTGGAAATAGGGTCCATGGGAAGAAATCACTGCTTTCACAGGATAATGGAAGCGCTTTGGTCACACTTTCATTTGATAATCCTCACTAAGACCAAACCGATACTACTACGAATTCATCGAGGAAAGAATAAATTCCTTGAAGTCCTTAGAGATGGGAATTAGGGTATTGTTGATCATGATGTCCTTGGAGTTGATGGCATCAATATGATCCACATTTACAATGTAGGACTTGTGCGCCCGATAAAATTTATCCTTCGGTAATTTTTCAAGATAGTCCTTCAAGGGCGAGCGCACCAAGAATTTCTTATCGGAAGTATTGACCTCAAGATACACGTTATCAGCTTTGATATAATGAATGTCCTGAAACTGTATACGATAGTACAGGTGTTGTTTCTTTACAAAGATGGAGTCCTTTAAAATACTGTTGGACAGTGCAATTCCGTCACTATCCTCATCAGGTTCCAAGTTGCTGGCCGAGGTATTGCCGCCCGAGGCGATAAAATTTGAAAGGGCAATCTCAATGGATGTATAAAGATCTTGTTGTTCAAAGGGCTTTACCAAATATCCATTGGGCTTAACGGTCTTGGCATTTTCAACCGTGGCCCGGTCGGAGTTGGAGGTGACAAAAATAAACGGAATATTGTAGTTCTGTCTAATATGCTTTCCTAGGTCAATCCCTGTTTTGTCAGAGGCCAAAATAATATCGATCAATACAAGATCTACCCGTTGTGCCTTCAATACTTCAATGGCCTGCTCATAGACAATCACGTTGTCCACAATCTCATATCCTATTTCTTCAAGCATTGACTGCATATCATCTGCGATGATTACATTGTCCTCAACAATCAGAATACGTATAGGTCGTTCCAAAATTTGTGGGTTTTGCTAATTAACGAATATCAAAATTAAAAAAAAATAAAG
>JBFOLQ010000543.1:0-8266 GCA_040830145.1 Flavobacteriaceae bacterium
ATGTGCAGGGAGTGGCCGCTGGGTTGGCCAATCCGTATTATGCCCGTATGGCCACCAGTGCCACTGCTTCCGTTATGGGGGATGTCATGGCACAGAGCCCCACCTTTTTCTCTTTGTGGATCGGGGCCAATGATGTGTTGGGCTATGCGACCTCAGGAGGAACCGGTGAGGACCACAATATGACCGGGAATTTGGATGCGGCTACCTATGCCGGCAATGATATAACCCATGCAGGGGTATTTGCCCAGGTGTACGGAGGACTTCTTCAGACGTTGACTTCTGGGGGAGCTGAAGGCATTGTGGCCAATTTGCCCAATGTGGCGGACGCCCCGTTTTTTACAACGGTACCCCATGCGCCCTTGGATCCGACCAATCCAGATTTCGCGCCCCAGATACCGGCCTTGAACGCCCAGTTTGGACAGTTGAACCAAGTATTTGCCGCTTTGGGGGTTCCGGAGCGTTCCATTGAGTTTTCTACCACAGCGGCCAGTGCAGTGGTCATAAAGGATGAATCCCTGACCGACCTTTCTGCGCAAATAACAGGAGCACTTATGGCAGGTGGTGCGGATGCCGGAACGGCAACTATTTTGGGACTACTGTACGGTCAAGCCCGGCAGGCCACAGCGGATGATTTGATTCTCTTGACAGCGAGTGGGGCCATTGCCACTGTTGACACGGATAATGTGGCTTATTTGATGGGCTTGGGCTTGGATCAAGCTACGGCAGGTCAGCTTTCGGTTACGGGTCTTACTTTGCCCATGGGAGATGGAATGGTATTGATTCCCGATGAGCAAACGGCCATCTCAAATGCCATAACAGCTTATAATCAGACCATTTCCAATGCTGCCACAACTTTTGATTTGGCATTTTTTGATGTCAACGCTTTCTTTACTGAGGTGGCTACAAATGGCTATCAGGCTGGGAGCGCTTTTATGACAGCGGACTTGGTTACGGGAGGAACCTTCTCTTTGGATGGGATACACCCATCACCTAGGGGCAATGCCGTAATTGCGAATCAAATGATCAATGCCATCAACGCCAAGTACGGTTCCAACTTACCAACGGTGAACCCTGTGGATTATACGGGGGTGTATTTGGATTAAGAATTTTAAAGGGGGAACAATCCCCAATGATCAACAGAAAGGGCATCACTTTTAAAGTGATGCTTTTTTTGTGATTATTTACGGCTAGGTGACTTCTTTTTTTAAGTTTAAACACTATCTTTGCCCCCTGAAAAACATAGCTATTCGAGGCTGTTTTTTCTGAAAAGAACAAATACGCAAATACAATCGTAATGTCAAAGATTACAGGTAAGGTAGCCCAGGTTATTGGGCCCGTGGTAGATGTAGAGTTTCAGTCCGGAACCGAGTTGCCCAAAATTTATGACTCCCTGGAAATTGCCAGCAAGGATGGTTCCACCCTTGTATTGGAGGTGCAGTCGCATATTGGGGAGAATACGGTACGGGCCATATCAATGGATTCTACGGACGGACTGAGCCGTGGAACTGAGGCCGTGGCCACTGGAAATGCCATTCAAATGCCCATAGGGGAAGATATTTATGGCCGTTTGTTCAATGTCATGGGGAATGCCATTGACGGTTTGGGAGATTTGCCAAAGGAAGGCAAGAATGGATTGCCCATTCACCGACAGGCACCCAAGTTCGAGGAACTTTCCACTTCTACCGAAGTCCTTTTTACTGGAATCAAGGTAATTGACCTAATTGAACCCTATGCCAAGGGAGGAAAGATTGGCCTTTTTGGAGGTGCTGGGGTTGGAAAGACCGTATTGATACAGGAATTGATCAACAATATTGCGAAAGGCCACGGAGGTCTTTCCGTTTTCGCCGGTGTAGGGGAACGTACCCGTGAGGGGAACGACCTGCTACGAGAGATGTTGGAATCGGGCATTATCAAATATGGTGATGACTTCCTTCACTCCATGGAAGAAGGCGGATGGGATTTGAACAAGGTCGATAAAAAGGCCATGAAGGAATCTAAGGCAACCTTTGTATTTGGCCAGATGAACGAACCTCCAGGTGCCCGTGCCAGGGTTGCCCTTTCAGGGTTGACCATTGCTGAATATTTCCGTGATGGGGCAGGTGACGGTCAGGGCAAGGACGTACTGTTCTTTGTTGATAATATCTTTAGGTTTACCCAGGCGGGGTCAGAGGTTTCGGCCCTATTGGGAAGGATGCCCTCAGCGGTGGGGTATCAGCCTACATTGGCCACTGAAATGGGCGCCATGCAGGAACGTATCACATCTACCAAAAAAGGATCTATTACTTCGGTACAGGCGGTCTATGTACCTGCGGATGACTTAACGGACCCCGCTCCTGCAACCACCTTTGCCCACTTAGATGCCACAACCGTACTTTCCCGTAAGATTGCCGAGCTTGGAATTTATCCTGCGGTAGATCCGTTGGATTCAACCTCCCGTATCCTGACCCCTGAGATTTTAGGGAATGAGCATTACGACTGTGCCCAGCGTGTCAAGGAGTTGTTGCAACGGTACAAGGAACTTCAGGATATCATTGCCATACTAGGTATGGAGGAACTATCAGAAGAGGATAAATTGGCCGTGGGACGTGCCAGACGGGTACAGCGTTTCTTGTCGCAACCCTTTCACGTGGCTGAGCAATTTACGGGAATCCCCGGAGTCTTGGTTGACATCAAGGATACTATTAAAGGCTTTAATATGATTATGGAAGGTGAACTGGATCACTTGCCCGAATCTGCCTTTAACTTGAAGGGAACCATTGAAGAGGCCATAGAGGCTGGAGAAAAAATGTTGGCGGAAGCATAATAATTGGGTTTAGAGTCCATGGGTACCTGTAACCCAACCCTTAACCGATAATTTGGAAAAATGTTTTTAGAAATCGTATCTCCGGAAGCCACATTGTTTGCAGGAGAGGTCACTGCGGTCACTGTTCCCGGAATCAATGGTGAGTTTCAAATGCTGAACAATCACGCCCCCATTGTATCCCTACTTCAAGGAGGGGAAGTCAAAATCAAGGGAGATATTACCCTGGAAGAAGAGGTTCAGGAAAAATTTGGCAAACATACCAATGGAGACACCACCTTGTCCATTAAAAGTGGTACTGTTGAAATGAAGGACAACAGGGTGATTATCTTGGCAGATTAAGTTGTGCTGAACTTAAATTACGTTAGTAGGGCCATCGGAATGATGGCCTTTTTTTATGGTGTAATGTGGGATTAAAGGGAGAAGTATACATATCTGAGGGCAAACGGCCCATCTGGCAACTGATAATTGCATCAGTGTTGTTTACATTGGGGCTTATATTGCTACTTATGGCATTTACCGATTATGAACTAATACAAGTGGAGGGCAGAACCCATGGCTTTGACTTTGGAGCGCTTTGGGTTTCACTGTTCTGTTTTTCCAACGGACTCGTATTTTCAGTGGTTCAAAATTTACATTTTGACCTTACCCACAAAAAACTGAAAAAGGAGTACTCCCTAGGCCCCATTAAATGGGGGGTATGGAGAAGCCTTCCAAAAATAGAATACATATCCATTTTTAAGCAACTAAAAAAGAACGGGAAATATGTATATGAGGTGAATTTTTGGCATGGTGGGAACAAACACTTTAACGTGTACGAGTCACTAGATAAAAGGGCTTGTTTGGAAATGGGTAAAATTATGGCCCAACGGTTGCATCTTGACATTTTGGATGCAACTGAGGCCAACAATTATAAGTGGCTTGACGTTTAAGCAACTTTTTTTAGGAGATCAAAACAGGGGCAACGTTTGCAACGTTTGTTTTCGGACTTTTTATACTTTTTACAGCATTTTGTTTTGCAGTTGGTAGGAAAGGGCTCCTGCAGGCGAAGTTGCTTAAGACGTTTAATAGCATGTTTCTTTTTCTTGCCCAAAACGGAACCATTTCGGGCAAAGATATACTATTTTAAATAAATCTAAATAAAAAAATAATCAATCGCTATTCACCTAATGTATCGGAGGCTGCACTCTCCACGGTAAGTTGTTGAATATCACGGTCAAACAAATAAAGTCCTCCTTTGTCATTACCAATTAAGTTGATTTTATCCAACACGGTCCGCGCCAAGGCTTCCTCTTCCAGCTGTTCGGCCACATACCATTGCAAAAAATTGTGTGTGGCATAGTCCTTTTCTTCCAAGGTAACATGCACAAGCTCATTGATACTCTGTGATACAAAAAGCTCATGCTCATAGAGTTTTTGGAACATCTTTTGAAGGGAGCCAAAGGCTATATCGGGGGCCTTAAGATCAGATATTTGGGCATGACCGCCTCGCTCATTTACGTATTTGACCAGTTTGAGCATGTGCATACGTTCCTCGTCTGAGTGACCATACATGAAGCCCGCGACGCCTTCAAGGCCTTTTACCTCGGCCCAAGAGGCCATGGAAAGATATACCTGGGAAGATTCTGCCTCTATACGTATTTGGTCATTTAAGGCCTTTTCAAGTTTTTTGGATAGCATAGGGCAATGTATTTATGGATTATGGTTCAAAATTACAATATATGCGTGAAATATGTTTGGGAAAATCACAAGTTGTCCAAAAGCTTAGGAATGGCTTATGGTACTGCTACCTGAATTCTAAAATGTCACCAGGTTGGCAGTCCAATTCCCTGCAAATGGCTTCAAGGGTAGAAAAACGGATGGCCTTTGCCTTCCCTGTCTTTAAAATAGAAAGGTTGGCCGTGGTGATACCTATCCTATTGGCCAGTTCGTTGCTCTTCATCTTTCGTTTGGCCAACATTACATCCAGATTTACTATAATTGGCATAGTCTAAATGGTTAGATCATGGTCAGACTGTAAGGTAAATCCCCTTTTGAAAAGTTCTATCAGGAAAAAAGAAAAGAGACCCAATAAAAGATGTAGTAGTAGTTGGGGGATGTAATTCAATCCATGTGTTTTTGAAAAAATGAAATTAAGTCCCGCAAACCCTAAAGGAAACACCAATAGGTTCATTAACATAAAATAACGGAGGTTCTTGATTGTTTTTTTGTTGAAAGGTGATGGCATTTCAAGCCCTTTAAGAATACGTGAAACCAGAAATAAGAAAACCATATAGTAAAGGAGCGTGAAAATTATGGTGGTAATTACCTTGAAGGTCAATTCACCTTGGACTTCTGAACTGGTGAGCGGAATTTGGATATGAAATATCCCAGATACCAATATGTAATTTCCCAAAGCTAGACTTCCTAGGATATAGATTAGGAAAACAAAGAATAGTAAACTAGTTATTGCCATACCGTTGGAAAGCCAAGTAGACACTGATTTTGGACCGAATATTTTCATGACAAGTTCAATTTTTGAGCCCCAATAAATAAGCTTCAATTTCAAGCTGTTTATATTTTTTGGCGTAGGAAAGTGCTGTTCTGCCCGAAAGGGTCTTGGCATCTGGCTTTGCCCCCATACCAATAAGATACTTTACCATTTCTAACCGCCCATATTTTACGGAATACATCAATGGTGTTTTCCCGGTACAGACGACTTCAAGGTCAGCTCCTTTTTCCACAAAATATTTTAAGGAAGCAAGTGATTTCATTTTTATTGATATGGCCAAAAAGCCATATGAGCTATTTTTAACCTCATAACAGTCATTTAGGTTATCTGAATTCACAAAAGTGTCCAACACAGCAATATTACCATCATGGATTGCCTTTAATTGATTGTCGCTGAGTTGTGCCTGAGTCATACCATAAAAAAAGAGTATGGGAACCAAAAGAATGTTTTGAACACATAAAATAGGGTTAGATCCCTTTATCCAATGGATGGGGTTATGCCCCAACAATGCTATATTTAATTGAGTCATGGATGTAATGGACACATTTATCATTTGAAATTTTCTTAAAGGCACAAGTGTTTTCGGTAATTTGGAAATAAAAAGATACCTAACACAGGTGTGTAATAATCGGGTAACGATTACAAATATATCAATTTATTATTGATTAACGATAAAAAAATATCATAATACAATTAAAATCCATTCTTTTCCATTAGCTCTGTACTGTTTTATCTTTTTGAACCCGACGGCAGTATGGGCAGTAAGTGATCGTTGGTTTTGGGCATCAACCTCAGTGATGATTTTGGAGAATTCGGGAGGCAATGACGTCTTCATCGCGGCATACATTTTTTGAAAAATACCCTGCCCCCGAAATGGTTTTGCAATGCAGATTTGGCCCATGACCATGAAATCATGGTTCTTATGCACGGTTTTGATTTCGTGGAACATGGGCCTTAAGATGGGAATCTCTTGCTCAAAACTTGGGTGCATGCAAAGGGCATATCCAATCACTTTGTCATTGTGCTTCGCCAGAATATGGGGGCAAACGTCATTCATCCGCTTTAAGATGTCAAAAGTATGCGCAACGGTGACAAAACCCTCTTTTTGCATTTCGTCTCGGGAAAGGGCATTGGGAAGATTGCGTCGCTGCAGTTCAAGGATTTGATGGAGCTCTTCCTTGGTTTGTGCCTGGAGGTAGCAGATCATGCGAACAATTTTTGGGCATTTGTCACGTACAATATACTATTTTGGGCAATGGTACTACATTTATCCTTGAAAAGCGGGAGGTATTAATGAAACTATTGACGAACCAACTGGAATTTCCCCCATTGGAGACAGCCAGCGCCGACGGTCTTTTGGCTGTGGGGGGAGATCTTTCCCCGGAAAGGTTGTTGTTGGCGTATCGTTCCGGTATTTTTCCATGGTATGGTGAAAACTCACCTATACTGTGGTGGAGTCCCAATCCACGGATGGTGCTACATCCAGCACATGTCAAGGTTTCCAAGAGCATGAAAAAAGTCATGCGCTCCAATCGGTTTTCCCTGACGCGGAACCAATGTTTTGATCAAGTGGTAACGCAATGTGCCCTTGCAAAAAGACCCGGACAGGAAGGCACGTGGATTACCCCGGAGATGAAGAATGCCTATGGGCAATTGTTCACCATGGGCCATGCCCAATCTTATGAGGTTTGGGAAAAAGGTCATTTGGTAGGGGGGCTCTATGGGGTTGATTTGGGCCATGTGTTCTGTGGGGAGAGTATGTTCAGTACAGTGGACAATGCCTCAAAATTTGCCTTTATCACCATGGCAAGGGAATTAAATACGAAAGGATATACCTTAATAGATTGCCAAGTGCACACCCCACATTTGGAAAGTTTGGGTGCCCAGTTGATTCCAAGGGAGGAGTTTGTGGCTATCCTAAAGGGAAAGGATAAGGGCAGTGTGCAAAAAGAATGAATGTACCGTGACCTGACCGAAGTTTTCCCATCGGTATCCAAATCCATTTTGGAGCTTGGTCCCTTGGCCCAGGAGCCATCCCAGGCCCAAACCAATACGTTGGTCGAATTGGGGGGAGCGGGAACTTGCAAATGTGGCCAACAATTCAGTGGATACTACACAGTAGGCTTCCCCGGTATCCAGATTTTGACCTTTTAAGGGTCGGTCAAAAGCGAGGCGGTACCGAAGGCGATGGAGTGTGGCTTCCTTTACGAAGCGCTGCTCTGATCGGAATCGGTGACCCATACGCCATGGGCCCATTTCATTGGTGAGATTGTACTGCTGCACCAATCGTAGCTCATTACCCTTTGCGTCCTCAAATAGTTGCCTGAACCGATATTGGATGCCCAAGGCAAGACTCTGCCCAATTGACGTCTTGAATTTTGAGAAATGAACAACGTCTAACTGGCGTGTAGTAAGTTGAAAATCATTGTCTCTGTATATGTAGTTCCGGTTTGCCAAGGAAAAATTATGGGAATAGGCACCTCCTACTTTGTAGTTAACAGCGATGGCCGGCTGCCAGTACCCCGTTTCCCCTTGTTGGGCATTCAGCGAATGGGCGCAGAGAAAAATGGGGAAACAAATCCTAATAAAGTACGTGGTCATAATTGGGGGGAAGTGATTTCCTGATATTTAAAAAAAGGCCATTGGCATCAAAAAGCACCTCGTATTGCCCATAACCATCCTCATTTTTCACACCCACGATCAATTCGTACCGAAGTGAGGGCAGTAAGAGGTTTTGAAAGGCATTTTTAACTGTTTCTTCCACTGACTTCCCTTTTTGTAGGGGATATTGTTGTTGGATTCGCTTTATTTTAAATTTTTTAAAACGCTTGCCCAGATAGGTATTCAGTTGCGCCCAAGCGTCATTGGGGACATCCGTTTGTTTGATGAGGATTTCCACATCTTCCAAAGTTCCTTCTTCATCAAATTCAACGCTATACCACAGTCTGTCTTTTTTGAATTTGGTATCAAAACTG
>JBFOLQ010000544.1:0-8168 GCA_040830145.1 Flavobacteriaceae bacterium
CCATTCCCCAAATGTGCATTCGCCCTCATGAAAATGGATCCACTCATGTATTCCTGGGCAATGCTATGGTGGTCAACTTACAGACCGATACCAAGTTGTTGTCCTCGTCAGTTATCTTTATGTCCCATAGTTGGGTAGTACGCCCCTTGTGCAGAACCGTGGCCTTGGCATACACATATCCGGCCCTTACACTCTTTACATGGTTGGCGGCGATTTCAATGCCTCTTACAAAATACTTCTGGGCGTCCAAGAAAATATACGATGCCGTACTGCCCACGCTTTCGGCCAGGGCCACCATGGCACCTCCGTGTAAAACCCCATCAGGTTGAAATACCTTGGGCCCAACGGGCATTTTGCCCACTAGAAAATTTTCACCAACATCAACATATTCAATCTCCAAAGTCTCCATCATTGTGTTGGCGGTGGATTCGTTACATACCTTTAGAATCTTCTCTTTATATTCGTTCATAAAGTGGGTTTTGACAAAAGTAGCAATAACCAACCTAATCAATACGCATGAACCTGAACCAAAAAAGAGCTTCCTATACAACCGACCATCCGTATACCACCCTTAACCGATTGACTGCCCATACCCAAAATATATGGATGGTATTTCATGGCATGGGATATCTGAGCCGCTATTTTCTTAGGTATTTTGAAACGCTGCCCCCCGCTGAAAATTATTTTATTGCACCCCAGGCCCCATCAAAATACTATCTCAATGATACGTTCAGGCATGTAGGGGCCAGTTGGTTGACCAAGGAGGATACCCAAATAGAAATCAGTAATATCCTTTCATATATTGACACCGTTTATAGAATGGAAAATATACCTAAGGAAAAAAATCTGATCGTTATGGGATATTCCCAAGGGGTGTCCATTGCCATGAGATGGGTGGCAAGTCGAAAGATTCCATGCCACCATTTGGTGCTCCATTCAGGGGGCATCCCCAAAGAACTCGACCCGGAGGATGTATCCTTTTTATTGGAACAGGGAACCCGTATTTCCGTCTGGGTGGGCAACAAGGATGCATATATCACCAAAGAGCGTTTGGAGTCGGAACAAGAAAGGGTGCAGCATCTTTTTAAGGGAGCTGCCAAACTCACCATTTTTGAGGGGGAGCACAAAGTAAATATTGATTTGATCAAGTCCTTGGTTTGAAAATATACCCTCCCAAATAGTCATATGGGGTCTTCCCATTTTGAAGTGGGGATGAATTGTTATCACATCGCAGCTGTTCAACAAGAGACACTTTTGACTCGGATTGGAATTGTGGACATAAAACAAAAATCAAAATATGGCCTGTTAATCTGACCACTTTACTATTTTAGATCAAACACACTTGGCCCATGCGTTCCACAACCAACATGTCAATTGCATTACTCCTGACCGTAACATCCCTATTTTGTGTGGCCCAGGAAAAGAAACACCCCAATGTAATCTTAATAATCACCGATGACCAGGGTTATGGTGACTTGGGGATTACTGGAAACGACCAGATTAAAACCCCCTTTCTGGATCAACTTGCCAAAGAAAGTATCCGTTTCAATAACTTTTATGTATCTCCGGTATGCGCCCCTACCCGGGCAAGCTTAATGACGGGGCGATACTCCCTGCGCACAGGCGTTAGCGATACCTATAATGGTGGTTCCATTATGGCCCAAAACGAAGTGACCATTGCCGAGATGCTCAAACAGGGAGGGTACCAAACCGGTATTTTCGGCAAGTGGCACTTGGGGGATAACCATCCGAGCAGGCCCAAGGACCAGGGGTTCGATGAGTCCGTAATACATCTTTCCGGAGGAATGGGGCAAGTAGGTGATTTCACTACGTATTTTAAGGGCGACCGGAGTTATTTTGACCCTGTTCTCTGGCACAATGGTGAAAAGGAGGCGTATTCAGGGTATTGTTCGGATATTTTTGCTGACAGCGCAATACAATTTATTGAGAAGAACAGGGAGGGTCCTTTCTTCTGTTATCTGTCATTCAACGCTCCACATACCCCATTGCAAGTACCGCAACACTATTATCGGCAATATGCTGACATAGATCCATCCATCAGTTTTGAAAAGAACAATGCCACGGATCGGAAAATGAGTGGAAAAGACAAGGAGGATGCCCGAAGGGTATATGCCATGGTGACAAACATTGACGATAATATTGGGAGGTTATTAAAAAAGGTTGACGACCTGGGCATTACTGAGAACACCATTATTATCTTCATGACGGACAACGGCCCCCAACAATTGCGATATGTGGGAGGTATGCGCGGATTGAAGGGAAGTGTTTTTAGAGGCGGGGTCCGAGTGCCCTTTTTTATGAGATACCCAGAACAGTTTAAGGAACATATTGAAATTGAAACAACTGCGGCACATATTGATGTCCTACCTACTTTGGCCCAATTGTGCCATGTGGAACCCCCGACTGACCGAAAGTTGGATGGGAAGAGCCTTTTGCCACTTTTAGAGGGAGGGCATGTGGATTGGGCGGATCGTCCCCTATTTTTTTATTGGACGAGAAAATACCCTGAACGCTATCACAATATTGCCCTCCAGAAAGGGAATTATAAATTGGTAGGGCATACCAATTTTGATGCTTCCATTGAGGATTTTAATCTTTTTGATATCAAGGATGACCCGAACGAACAGAAGAACATTGTATCAAAAAACAAGGACTTGGCCATTGACCTCAAAAGTGAATTGGATGCCCTCTACCAAGAACTCATTTCCTCCGAAAATCTGGTGAACCCTCCCCTAATCTCTGTAGGGAGTGATGTTGAAAATCCGGTGGTCTTGAACAGAAATGACGCGTCGGGCCAAAGAGGGATATGGAGTCAGGAAGAAGTGTTTGGCAAATGGGAAGTCAACATTGCCGAAGGAACCTATAACATTGGGTTTAAATTCATAAAGCCAGTGGCGGCCCCAGGCAGAATGTTCTTGGAAACAGGGACCCTTGTCAACCAAATACAAAATGGGACAAGGACAGACTTCATTGAAATGAAAAATGTGTATTTGCCCAAGACACGAGGTTCCTTAATTCCTTTTTACATGACCGGTCCCAAAAGAATCTTTCCGTTTTGGGTGGAACTGCATAAAATCAAGTAATGCCCCGGTATCCCAGGTAGCGGGCATCAGTCCTTATCTTCGGTAAGGTAGTATTCAATTTTACGCGTACGATAACTATTTTCGGGGGTCACGATTTCCTTTACCCAATTCTTCCATTCGCTATCATCAAATTGGTAGATAAACTCCTTCGTATACCGTTCGTCCCCTTGCTCTGCTATGGTTTCCTTGAGAACCCCATCCCCGTCATATACATAAACCATCTCGTTATGGGGTGTAAATTCACCCGAGGGGATGTCGTATTCATAATCAACTTGCTTAACGATTCTATCTTCGGCATCAAAGACCTTCTCCTCGGCACGTTGTGGAAGTCCTTCCAGGAAATATTTGGTCAGGACAACGTACAGTTTCCCATCCTTTTTCGATGTCTTGAACGATGTGCGAATTGATTTGGAATCCGTTCCGTTCACCGTGTACAATTGGGTGGTCTCATCCCCATAGTGGGAGGTTTTGATCAAGGTCTCGTCGATTCCCTCATTGTTGGTATGGATTATTTTATCCAAATTTCCATCCGCGCCATAGAAATATTCATTGCGGTCCAAAAACTCCTTTTGGTAAGATAGGATGTTCTCCACAATCTTCTTGTTTCCAGTGGTATCCACTTCATAAATATTGGCAATGGAGGTCACTTTGTCCAGCACGTTGTTCCGAAAGTTTTCCGAACGTTTTTCCATCAATTCCCCATTCAAGAACCTGTACGCCACACGGCGGTAATCAGACTCGTTATAATGGGTGACAGATGTGACCAACCATCCTTCCTGGTTAAATCCGTATATTTCCTTACCATAGTTGGTGAATACCTCGCAGGATTTCACGGGGCCCCGCAAATCAAAATCTGAAACGGTAAAAACCTTGATTTCCTGGTTCCAAGCCATATAAGGAACCATGAGTGGCATCACTGCACATAAAACAAGTCGGTCAAACGTCATCTTTCTAAAATTTTTATTCCAATGAAGATCAAAAGGTCAAGATGGATTCATGGGTAAAAATTATATGCCTATACCATGACATCATAAAGTTACATTATTTCAACCAGCTTGTACAAAAGCTGTACCAAAAAAGGAAAGGGGGGCTATGCCCCCCTTCGTATCGTCCTAAGTGAAAAAGGTTATTTTACCTCTTCGAAATCAACGTCTTCCACATTGTCCCCTTCACTTGCGGTATCGGCCCCAGCCGTTGGGTCACCCGTAGGGGCATCACCTCCCTGGGCTGCTTCGGCTTGGGCTTTGTACATCTCTTCGGAAGCGGCCTTCCATGCCTCATTGATTTTTTCCAAAGCAGGGGAAATTACATCCACATCCTTGGTTTCATATGCCTTTTTAAGCTCTTCCAAGGCATCCTCAATGGGCTTCTTCTTATCATCTGACAACTTATCCCCAAACTCTTTCAATTGCTTCTCGGTCTGAAAGATCATGTTATCGGCCTCGTTCAATTTGTCAGCTGTCTCCTTCGCTTTTTTATCCGCTTCGGCATTTGCCTCGGCCTCTGCCTTCATTTTTTGGATTTCCTCCTCGGTCAATCCAGAGGAAGCCTCAATTCTAATGTCCTGGGACTTGCCAGTGGCCTTGTCCGTTGCGGATACCTTTATAATGCCGTTGGCATCAATGTCAAAGGTCACCTCTATCTGGGGAACTCCCCTGGGAGCAGGTGGAATACCATCCAAATGGAAACGACCAATGGTCTTATTGTCCGTCGCCATGGGGCGCTCTCCCTGTAGTACATGGATCTCTACCGAAGGCTGGTTATCCGCCGCGGTTGAAAAAATCTGCGATTTCTTGGTGGGGATTGTAGTGTTCGCCTCGATTAACTTGGTGGCAACCCCGCCCATGGTCTCAATGCCCAGTGATAGTGGCGTAACATCCAAGAGCAGTACATCCTTGACATCACCGGTCAAAACCCCTCCTTGGATGGCAGCACCCACCGCGACCACTTCATCAGGATTGACCCCTTTTGAAGGTTTCTTGCCGAAGAATTTCTCCACGGCCTCCTGAACGGCAGGAATACGGGTAGATCCCCCTACCAAAATAATCTCATCAATATCGCTCTTTGATAATCCGGCTGATTTTAGAGCCGTTTGGCAAGGTTCTATGGTACGCTTTACCAAATCGTCGATCAGTTGCTCAAACTTGGACCTTGTCAAGGTACGCACCAAGTGCTTGGGACCTGATGCCGTTGCCGTTACATAGGGCAAATTGATTTCAGTCTGGGCAGAGGAAGAGAGTTCTATTTTCGCTTTCTCCGCTGCCTCTCGCAAGCGTTGCAAGGCCATGGAATCATCCCGAAGGTCTATTCCCTCATCCTTTTTAAATTCATCAGCCAGCCAATCAATGATCTTTTGGTCCACATCGTCCCCGCCGAGATGCGTGTCCCCATCAGTGGCCAATACTTCAAAGACGCCATCTCCCAATTCCAGGATAGAAACGTCATGGGTACCCCCACCAAAATCAAATACCACTATCTTTCGGTCGGTATCCTTTTTGTCGAGTCCGTATGCCAAGGAAGCGGCCGTAGGCTCATTGATGATACGCTCCACGGTCAATCCTGCAATCTCACCGGCTTCCTTGGTAGCCTGTCGTTGGGCATCGTTGAAATAAGCGGGTACTGTGATCACAGCCCTTGAAACACTTTGTCCCAAATAGTCCTCAGCTGTTTTCTTCATTTTCTGCAGCACCATGGCAGAAAGCTCCTGTGGGGAATACAGGCGACCATCTATATCCACCCTAGGCGTGTCATTGTCGCCCTTCACCACTTTGTACGGTACCCTGTCCGCCTCTGTTTTTGATTCGGAGAACTTGTTCCCCATGAAACGTTTTATAGAGTAAATGGTCTTCTCTGGATTGGTGACAGCCTGTCGTTTGGCAGGATCGCCCACCTTTATCTCACCGCCTTCCACGAAGGCAATGACAGATGGCGTGGTTCTTTTTCCCTCAGCATTGGGGATGACCACGGGCTCATTCCCCTCCATTACCGAAACGCAGGAGTTGGTGGTCCCCAAATCAATTCCTATAATCTTGCTCATGTATTTTGATTTAAAATTTGTATTTCAGTTTTGCCCTTGCTATGACAAACAATATGCCAAGTGCGGAAAACTGACAGGTTGTCATTTTGTAGCGTTGTCTATGAACACAGTCAAAGAACCTTGTAAAGAGAGTTTGGGCTGAATCTTGAACAGCTTGTAAGTAGTACTGCCATTTGAAATTGTTTTAGAAAAAGACACACATAGCAATTTTAAGAAACCTAAATACCTTTATATTTAATCCCAACCTAAGTTGTGATTGAACCCTATGGATTATAAGATTCAGATTTGTGTTGCCCTTGTTCTGTTGGTATGCTCTTCATGCTTGGAGCCGAACAGAAAAGACAAGCCCAATATACTATTGATCAATATTGATGACCTTGGTTGGAAAGATGTAGGTTTCATGGGTACGGCATATTATGAAACACCGAACATAGATAGTTTGGCAAAGCAGGGCATGGTTTTCGTAAATGGATATGCGGCCGCTTCAAATTGTGCTCCAAGTAGGGCCTGCCTAATGACGGGAAAATGGGTGCCTCGCCATGGAATCTATACAGTTGGAAGTTCAGAAAGGGGAGATTCGAAAAACCGAAAATTAATTCCAATTCCAAACACGGATGGGTTGTCTGGGGACCATACTGTAATCGCGGAAGTATTACAGGAAAATGGATATGCGACATGCCATGCGGGCAAATGGCATCTAAGTGAGAATCCCTTGGAGTTCGGTTTTGACACCAATATTGGGGGCGGACACAATGGGCATCCAAAAAGTTATTACCCACCCTATGGAAATGTTGGGATAGAAAGTGGCAAAAAAGAACATCTTACGGACTTGATTATGGAAAAGACCATGGAATTCTTGGATACGGTCAACCGCCCCTTCTTTTTATATTATTCCCCCTATGCCGTTCATACCCCCATTCAGCCTATTGACAGCTTGGTAAATAAATATGCTGGCAAACCTGCTTTTAATGGTCAACAAAATGTAGCATATGCGACCATGATAGAAAACCTTGACAGAAACATTGGTTTATTGGTATCAAGTCTAAAAGAAAAGGGCCAGTTCAATAATTCACTCATTATTTTCACATCTGACAATGGCGGCCTATATGGTATAACCCAGCAAAAGCCCTTAAGGGCAGGAAAAGGGAGTTATTATGAAGGAGGAATCCGCGAGCCGTTCTTTTTTGTTTGGAATGGCAAGATTCAAGCAAATACAACAAGTGATGTCCCGATAATGAATTTGGATGTTTTCCCAACACTTTTAAGTGCCATAGGGGTGGATAACGATAGCTATCCATTTGACGGCAAAAACGTATTGCCCATATTACTAGGCAATGAACAACATTTGGATAGAGCCCTATACTGGCATTTCCCCATTTACTTGGAAGCATACAATATGCATAACAATGAAAATCGGGATTCCTTGTTCAGGACACGGCCTGGGTCAGTTGTGAATTACAAGGAATGGAAACTTCACTACTATTTTGAAAATAATGAAGTAGAGCTGTATAACTTGGCCAAGGACATTGGAGAACGTAACAATGTGGCTTTAAAAAATCCTGGGAAAAGGGATGAATTGCTAGGGTATCTCAAAAAATGGTGGAAGGAAACAAATGCCCCTATACCCAAAACCATCAACCCAGACTACATAAAGTAAGGACATATAACATTTTGGACAAAGCGCCGTGATTTGGGAAAAGCCTAAAATCCTATTCTCACTAATGGGTCGTATAAACCTCCACACATAAAAACTGTTATGCCCATTTCCTTAATCTTCTGCCTTGAAACAAATGGTCTTTGGTCCTAATTTTAAAAGGTAGGGGCATATACACTATAACGTTTGCTAACTTTTGTACCTTAGCCCTATAATATCTGGGATTACATGGACTGCATCAGTGTGTTCGATATGCTCAAAATCGGCGTGGGGCCATCAAGCTCCCATACCTTGGGGCCATGGCGTGCTGCCGAAAAATGGTTGAACGGGCTTAGCTCAAGTAAAGCTCTTCAACAGGTAAAAAGCGTAAACA
>JBFOLQ010000545.1:0-10327 GCA_040830145.1 Flavobacteriaceae bacterium
ATTATCTGACGGTTGTATGGACATGATATTCAACCTTGGGGATGATGTCAAAAGAATATGGCCCAATAACACCTACTTGTTGCAACCACGTTCCTTTGTTCTGGGACAAATAATCAACCCGATGTGGATTGAACCCATGGGAAAAGTGGAAACATTTGCTGTGCGATTTCATCCTGGAAGTTTCTCGTACTTTACCAAAACAGCCATGAGTGACTTGGCTGATAGGGATACGGAGTTGAAAGTGTTGTTTGATACTGACAAAGTCGCTCAAATTGAGTTAGCCATCAAGCAGGCAAAGGACACAACCGAAAGAATTTTGTTGATAGAGGACTTTCTGCTTGCCATGTTGATGGAACATACAGGTATTCCCCATTTGGTAAAATCAGTACTGGACAAGATTTTACAGACAAACGGGAACATACGTATAAAGGAAGCGCTACAAGACCATCCGAGTAAGCGAAGGGATTTGGAACGAAAATTTGCTGAAAAAGTAGGAACAAGTCCAAAACAACTTTGCAAAGCGATCCGACTTCAAAAAACGTTGAAAACAATGCTCAACGACCACAAAAATCTTACAGATGTCGGGTACGAAAGTGAATACTTTGACCAAGCCCATTTCATAAAAGATTTCAAAAATTTTACGGGTGTTAGCCCCAAACAGTTTTACACCAACAGTACCCTTACCCTTTCTTCCTTGCTGTACGCCAAAGATTGAGCTGTCGCATTTTTACAATTTTTGAAAATTGAACCCATCTAGCTTTGCGTAAAGTTTATTTTTTATGCAAAGAACAATAGACCTTGCCGTACTGATGTTGTTTACCTTCGGAGCCTGCACAGGCGGTAAGAAGGACACTGCATCTATCCAAGTCAACCCAGTCAATAATCAAAGTACCCATACTATGAACAGTTATGTTTCAATATTTGAGATTCCCGTAACGGATATCCAGAGAGCTATCAATTTCTACGAAGGGATATTCAATTTAAAAATTGAAAAGATGGAAATGTCCGGAATGCAAATGGGCATATTGCCATACGAAGACCAAATGGTCACCGGAGTGCTCATCAAAGAGAAAGGTTATGAACCTTCGGCACATGGCGTGACATTGTATCTGAATGGTGGAGAAAATCTCCAGGTCATTTTGGACAAGGTTGGGCCACACGGTGGGAAAATAGTCATCCCTAAAACTCCGCACGCCGATGATAGTGGATATTTTGCATTATTTCTTGACACCGAAGGCAATAAGCTTGGACTACATTCTTCAAACTAAAAGGGCAAAACATAGAACATCCACATACCAACATAAAATGCATAAAAGCGGCTTGGGTGCAATCCCAAGCCGTTTTCATATAATCCCTTATCTTGCATATTGACAGTAAGGTAGTTTATTCCGTAATAGTGTTTATACAAGGCCATTGCAATGCATTTACAAAGACACCCATAAATGAATGAAATAGACAAAATAGCATTTATAGAAACAAAAGACGGACAGGTTTTAAGTACAAAGTCAAAAGGAAAAACGAAATATTACATTCCTGGTGGAAAAAGAGAGGCTGGTGAAACGGACGAACAAACCTTGGTTAGGGAAATTGAAGAGGAACTAAGTGTACAAATTGATAAAAAAACCATTGAATACCTCGGAACTTTCAAAGCCCAATCAGACGGAGCAAAGGCGGGAGTAATCGTTAAAATGACGTGCTACAAGGCAGTGTATGATGGGACAATGAAACCAAGCAATGAAATTGAGGAAATCAGATGGTTGAATTATAAGGATTTGGATATCATATCTGAAGTGGACAAAAAAATATTTGGATTCCTTAAAGAGAATGGGGAATTGAAATAAAGATTTCCTAGAATACCACATACTTACCATTACGTTTGTTTCAGTAATCTTTTGACTTCGTTCAAGGCAAAATAAATCCAATTGGAATCTCCCAAAACGGCATTGAACCAAAAAACAGTACCTTATTTCCCGTAACAGAGGACAATACGAGACCCTTAGCACCCAAAACCGAGACATTAAAATGAAAACGATAGAAACCTATATCGTTGACGCCTTCACGGACGAGCCATTCAAAGGGAATCCGGCTGGCGTGTGTTTATTGAAAGAAGAACTGACCAATTCCAAAATGCTTTCAATAGCCAAGGAATTAGGTCTATCGGAAACGGCATTTGTTGGGGAACCAAATCAACAAAATGAATTCCCCATCAGGTTTTTTTCGCCCGTAATGGAAATACCATTATGTGGACACGCCACACTGGCTTCCTCAAAAGTGATTTTTGAAAAAACCGGGAAAAATTCCATTGTTTTTACGAACGTCCAAAACTTAAAATTAGCTATTGCGCAAGACGAAGGATCTATAACCATGGTATTCCCCATATATGAAACAATCCCCCAGGAAGTACCATCAGAATTACTCGCAGCCCTCGGAATTGGCGAAGTGGGCAACAGTGCCTATAATGCCGAAACCAACATACTGTTATTGGAAATTCACAGTGCTGGGATATTAAAAAATCTAAATCCCGATTTTGACAAGCTGAAAAAATCACACCGTGAAATCAATGGAGTGCTTATCACGGCTTTATCAGAAAAGCCCGGGTTTGACTTTGAATCAAGATATTTTTGGCCTTGGAGCGGCACCAATGAAGACCCCGTAACAGGTGGAACGCATACTTTTTTGGCAAAATATTGGGGAACGAGACTTAACAAAACAAAAATGAATTCTTTCCAATGTTCAGAACGGACAGGGTTTATGGAGGTTGAACTGTTGGATGAGGAAAAAATGACCATAAAGAGCAAAGCCCAAATAGTACTGAAAGGGGAATTAAAAATATAACTGGCGCCAAGATTTTGGTGAAGGACTCATTCCCATATCCGGTGTGATACGCACCTATATTGCTCGCTTTAAGGGTATGGTGACCTTGGATGTAGGGCCTGGGCTTAAATACGCCAACCGTTCGTCAATTCATCTTTGGGGAGCCGTAACCGCTCCCATTACCATCCCTTCAATTTCTACTTAGGATATAATCTGCAAAATATCCCTGGGCATCCATCAATTTCCCTACTATCTGGAAATCCGTATCCTTAAGTATGGCCCCCAAAACCCCATCATCATATTTTCTGGATATCTCAGTGGCTATTCTTTCCCCTTTCTGAAAGGTAAAGGTTTTGTCCAATGCCGAAATATGGACATTGTGCTGTGCCTTGGCCACCAAAAAACTTTTGGCTATGCCCTCTGATTGGGTGTATTCTGGCCGGTGCTCAAATTTATCCACCTCAAAATTACCCCCCAATTCCCGATTGATACGCTTCAATAGATTGAGGTTAAAGTCCCGTGTAACCCCTGCCCTATCGTTATAGGCCGGTAACACAATAGAGGTATCCTTTATCAGATCTACCCCTAACAACAGCTTGTCACCAGGGGCCAAATTGGCCCCAAGACCATATAAAAACTGAGAGGCGACCCCATCTTCCATATTGCCAATATTTGAGCCTAGAAACATGATAACTTTAGGGTGTTTGGTCTTTTTCAATGAACTCAATATTCCAAAATAATCCCCGTGTTGTTTACGTATGTTGAGAGTGGGCAACTCTTCCTTCAATGACTTCTCCAATAGCTCCAAGGCATTTAAGGAAATATCCACAGGAAAATAATCAAACCGGTATTTCCCACGCTGTAAAGAGTGGAGTAGTTCCTTTGTCTTGAGTCCGTTACCAGCCCCTAATTCAATAAGCTCAAAATAGGTTTGTTGGTTTACTCCCAGTGCACGGACCAATTGTTTGGCCTGCTGCTGAAAAATTTCCAACTCTGCCCGTGTCAAATAGTATTCGGGCAGTTGCATTATTCTTTCGAATAGCACATCTCCATCCTTGTCGTAGAAGTATTTGGAAGGAAGGGATTTTGGATAACGGCCCAACCCCTCCTCCACATCTTTTTTGAATTGTGACATCCACTCTATCATTTGACCAATCGAATCCCCGTGAATTGCCATTGATAGTTTGGATGAAAGAAATTTCGATAGGTCTTACGGCCATGGTTGGGTGATGTTGCTATGGACGCACCCCTTAAGACCATTTGGTTTATCATAAATTTTCCATTGTATTCCCCAACGGCCCCTTTTGCCCTGCTAAAATTGGGATAGGGCAGATACGCACTGTTCGTCCATTCCCATCTTTTGCCCCAATGTAGTTTTTGTGCGGCCACTTCCCACTCAAATTCCGTGGGCAGCCGCATTCCTTTCCATTCGGCAAAAGCGGCAGCCTCATAGAAACTGATATGTTTTACTATTTCATCAGGAACGACCCTTTGTAGTCCCTTTAGGGTAAACTGGTGCCATTCCCCATCAATAAAGCGCCAATATAACGGTGCGCCAATATTATTTTCCCGTACCCAGGACCATCCTTCGTCCAGCCATACATCAAAATTGGAATACGCCCCGTCGTTGATAAACTCCAAATACTCTCCATTGGTTATTAGGCCTTGATCAATTTCAAAGTCATGGAGGTACACCTTGTGGACCCCCAATTCATTGTCATAACAAAACCCTGTATCCTGAAATCCTATGTCATACACCCCGGCCTCCACTGAAACAAAGCCCTGCTTTTCATTACGCTCATTATCCAATAGACGGGTGTCAGCATGATAAAGGGGAAACAAAGGGTTCTGCCACAACATATATTTAATGTCCGTCAATAATAGTTCCTGGTGCTGTTGCTCGTGGTGAATGCCCAAGGTAATAAGGTTGCATACTTCCTCTTCTGGAGTATCCTTTATAAACCGGGACATGGCCCCATTCACATACGCTCGGTACTCATATACTTTCTGTACCCCTGGGCGGGTGATACTCCCCCGATGGGTCCTTGCAACCCGCTCCCCCGCATGATTGTAGTAGCTATTGAATAGGAAGTTGAAATCGCTGTGGAATACTTCATAACCCGGCATGTACGGCAATAACACAAAGGTTTCAAAAAACCACGTGGTGTGTGCCAAATGCCACTTTGCGGGACTCGCAAAACTCGCTGCCTGCACCTGATGGTCCTCTGTGGTCAGCGGTTGACAAATGGCTTCGGTATATGCCCTTACTTCAGTAAAATGTTGGACTAGGTTCATCTAGCTGTCACTAAAATTTACCTGAATTGGCCCATTCATCCCTCGGTGGAATGGGCTCCATATTGTCCCAATGCTCCACAATTTTCCCGTCTTCAATCCTAAATATGTCAAATACCGCCCATTCGGCACCATTGTAAACGGCCTTAGCATAACTTACCACATGGTCTCCCTGCCCAATGACCTTGAAGACAAAATCATAGTTGAAATCCTGGGTGGCAAGAAATTGTTTTACGGCATCGATTCCATCTGGCACATTGGGATTATGCTGTATGTACCGTTCTTTGGAGATATATTTTTCCACGGCCCCATGATTGCCATTTTGAAATACATCCACAATAAAATTCCGTACCAGGGCTTTGTTCTCCTCGGTCCTGTTCAAGTCCTTGATTTCAAAATCCCCCAATACCATATCATGTCCCGAAACCGTTTCATGGGCTTCTTTGTACGCGGCAATCACATCCCAATGCTCAATCAACCTATCGTCAGCATCTGTATCAAACATATCCGTGGTGACCCATTTGGCCGCACCATTATCAATATCTTGATACACGTGCACAAAAACAAAATTACCATCCTCCAGGGCCCTGACAATACGAATGTCACGATTATGGGTCCGCTCCAAAAAACCCTTGAAGAAATCCATAAATCCTTCTGCCCCGTCAGCCACTCCTGTACTGTGCTGGGTATATCGTTCCCCTGAGTATTCCTTCACGGCCTCTATCCGACCATCCCGTATTCCTTCCAGATATAATTTTTTGGCATTTTCCAGTTTTTGCCCCATATGTTACATTCTTTGTAGATTGATATTCAATTAACGGCCCCTAAGGTTCCATTTCCAGGCCCTAGTGCATTTTGAGGGAAATTGCCCCTTACATCTGTACGCCATAAATCTCTGGGAACTGCGCTGGAATCTCCTCCTGGGTCTCTCCCAAGTTCTGTCTCAAATCAATCTCAATACCACGGGCAATGGTCGATATGGGCACATCATTGGCCGATCCCTCAAAAGGATTCTCTCCCGTGCGCCCAATTCGTTCCATGGTATGGAAGACCCAAGCCACCACAACGTAAAACGGAATGGCAATCCAAATAAAGACACTTCCAATAATGGGATACTCTCCACTGATTTCGCGTCCTATCTCAGCAAACTGGGGAACCAAGGCCCAAGGAAGCAAGAACACGAAAATCCACATAAAATAGTGGTTCAGGGTGGCAAAATGGCGGGGATAGGGAAAGTTCTTGATCCGCTCTGACTTTCACTGGAGGGTAAACAGTTCTTCCAAGACCCCTTCCAATTGCAAAAAGGAGAATTCCCATATAAAGCCTTTCTCCTTTAACCGTCTTAAATGATGCGATTGTAGGTAAAGCAAAGCCGTTTGTTTGTTGTTTTTGGACAGTACATATCCCATATCCTCTTGGGAAAGATACCCATCAAGATCCTTCTCCAAGGTTGATTTATGCTCTGGAGGCGTCATCATGTCCGCCCACTCCCTATTCGCGCGTTCCTGGGTCACGGTTTCCCAAGGTCTCGACTGTCGCATGGCATGTCGCAAGGCCGTCATCCAGGCAATGTGACGATAGGTAAGGATTTTGATTTCCTCTTTCAAGGTCTCTGCCGATATTTTTTCCAAGGCATGTTCGTTGGTCACCATATCTTGCACAAACATGCCAAAAGTGCGGGAGGTGTTCACCACCCCTCCCCATATCTTTCGGGCTTCCCAGATACGACCGTAGGCCGAGTTGTTCTGGAATCCAATGACAAAGGCCACAGCCGTACCAATCAACGCCAAGGGGGTCCATGGAACTTTCAGCCATGACAAGTCCAAAAACTCATGAAGGGCAATGGTAATAACTATAAGAATGAGAAAAAACAGGGTTTCAAAGCGGGTCCATTTGACCATGTCCTTTGCCCCATAAACTCTTCGTGTATACATATTTCAAGATTTAGTTAAGAGAGGGCTAAATTTAGGACAAGCCTTCCTGACCTCAAAATTGATTTTAAGGCATGTGCAAATCCCTGTTTCCACATATCAATGTGCATGGCCCGAGCCACTTCCCAAAAGGGCAAAGGCCCCATCCACCAAAAAGGATCGCCCTTTAAGGGAATCTGGCACAGTGGGCACAAAGCCCCATCCCTCTATTTCTTTAACATTATGAAATTCAATGGGTTCAAAATGAAATCCATCTTCCCCAGTTTCGGTTTGGAGCAGTGCAAAGTAGGTAGTGTCCCCTTTTTTCACAAAAGCTTCCATAGGCAATGCAAAGGCCTCCGTTTCTCCCAATATAATTTCCGCCTCAACAAACATCCCGGTCAAAAAGGCATGATCCCTTTCATTCTCAATATGCCCATGCACATTGATGGTCCTGTTTTCATCTATGGTATTTCCTATTAAATGTACTTTGGCCTCAAAGATTTCATTCGATGCCTCCGGAATCCTGAACCGTATGTTTTGCCCTTTTTTCACCTTCATGATATCCTTTTCATAAACGGCCAGCTCTAAATGCAAATGACCATTGTCCACCAATTCCAAAATGGGTGTAACTGGAGAAACATAGCTCCCCATGGTCACATATACCTTGGACACAGTCCCTGTTATTGGGGCATAAATGGGTGCCAACGAAGTGAATTTTCCCATATCGGCATTATCAGTACCTATATGTAATAATTCCAATTGTTTTTTAAGTCCCGTGTACCTAGCTAGGGCCGATTTATAGTCACTTTCAGCCTTAAGAAAGTTCTTTTGTGAGGTGATTTTTTCTTCCAAAAGTATTTTTTGCCGTTCATACTCCGATTTTAAATACCCCAATCGCTCCTTCGTTTCCAAGTACTCTTGCTGTATGGCCACAAAATCTGGATTTTCCAGCACTACCAAGCGTTGTCCCTTTTGTACACGGTCTCCCACCAACAGGGGCGTATGCTTCACATAGCCCCCTACAGGTGTATTGGCCACGGCCCTATTTTCAGGAGGCACATCAATCATTCCGCTCACGGTAAATCCAGTACCCATTTCTTTTTCTTCCATGGGTCTAAGGGTCATTCCGTTAGCCTCAAATTGCTCCTTGGTAACAACCATTCCGTGGCTGGATGGTTTCTCTTCAACAGGCAATCCCTGTTTTTTTGAATGGCCACAGCTTCCTATTGACAGGGCCCAAATAAGCATATGCACTATTTGAAAATGTTGTTTCATGTATTTGTTTTTATGGAAGTGGTCTGACTTTCCAATTTTTAATTAAAACTGAGGTGTTCTATTTCTATAATGGTCTTATTATAGTTGTGCAATTCATCTAAATAGCCCAGTTGGATCTCTTGGGCATTTCCTATGCTCTGTATGTATTGAAAAAAATCAATCTCGCCGTTCTTAAAACCTATTTCGGCCATCTTCAAAATCTCCTCGGCAAGTTTGTTTCCTTCCGTTTCATAGTACGCCAGGTACTTTTTATGATTTTCCAACTTTGAAAGCAACATTTGGTATTTGGCCTGAAGTTGTATCTGGGCCAAATTGGATTGGGCCATTGTGGCCATCTGTTGTTGCTTAGCCGCCCGTAACCTGGCACGCTGCCCACTGAACAATAGGGGAATCTTGATTCCCATTTGGTATCCATACAGATGGTCCCCTAAATTGGAATTGGTCCCTTGGAAATACTCAAAACCTACATCAGGTAAGAAAGCCTGCCGAGCCAAACCCACTTGGGCTTTTTTATGGGTAATGGACTTTTCCAGGTATGTCATTTCCGGAAGGTTCTCGAATTGAACAGGGGACAACAGTAATTTTACGGGAGGCTTTCCTTCAATTTCAAATGGCTCCTTGGCCTGTACCAAAACCCCAATACTGTCCCGGGCCATTTTCACATGCTGTTCTGCCCTTTGAAGGGCCACCTGCATTTTTTTCCATGTGCTTTGGGCCGTAACCTTTTCAAGATAGTTGGTCTCCCCCAATTCAAAACGGCGATGGGCCCGTTGGGAAAAATGTTTGTAAAGACTATCGAGTTCCCTATAAATCGCCTCTTTTTGCCTAAGGACTTGGTATCGATAAAAAAGTTGTCTTAATCGTGCGCGTATTTTTTTTCGCTCTATGTCCAAAAGACTTGTCTCCCTGAGGTAATGGGCCTTGTTGACTTTCCTACGCGCAAAATACACTGTTGGAAATTCAAAATCCTGGGCAATACCAAACACATTTAAGGGCTTATTGTTCATGGCCAGGTTGTTCTGGTCATAACTATAATACAACTGGGTCTTGTCAAAATTATAGGCCCCAACTACCAAGGCCCTTGCGGTTTCCGCCTTGGCCACCGCCGTTTTGAGTTCCGCGTTGTTCAAAAGGGCCATGGACTCCAACTCCTCCAACGACTTTGTAGTATCCTGGGCCATCGCATGCCCCCCTAGTAGTGAAAGGACAATAACACTTCCCCATTTGACATTGGACCCTGACAATCCAGATTTTTTGTGTTCCAAAAAGAGGGCATACAGTACGGGAAGGACCACTAAGGTCAATAGTGTGGCCGTAATAAGTCCCCCAATGACCACAGTGGCAAGGGGTCGTTGCACCTCAGCCCCCGCATTGGTGGATACCGCCATGGGCAAAAACCCAAGGGCTGCGGCCAGGGCCGTGAGCAATACGGCCCGTAATCTATCCTTGGCTCCCTCTTTGATCAATGCATCCATAGATTCAAACTCTTTGTTTTGCAACTCCTTAAAATGCTCCATTAAAACAATTCCGTTTAAGACGGCAATACCAAAAAGGGCGATAAAACCCACTCCGGCCGAGATACTGAACGGCATCCCCCGAATCCAGAGCAATACCACTCCACCGACCGCAGCCAAGGGAATCGCCGAGTAGATGATCAATGCCTTGCGAAGGGACTTAAACGCGAGATACAACATTAGGAATATCAACCCCAAGGCCAAGGGGACCGCAATCAACAAACGCTCTTTGGCACGCTGTAAATTTTCAAACTGTCCCCCAAACGTAATGGAATAACCCACGGGGAGCTCAATGGTAGAATCAATCAGGTTTTGGATTTCATCCACCACCGATTGTAGGTCACGATCACGGACATTTACCCCGACCACAACCCGACGTCTTGTATCATCCCGGGAAATACGGGCCGCTCCTTGGGTATGGTCAACGGTCGCCAATTCCGTCAAGGGCACTTTCCCTCCATGGGGAAGGTCCACATACAACCTTTTTAAATCGTCCATTTCATTTCGTTGATGGGATTG
>JBFOLQ010000546.1:0-2915 GCA_040830145.1 Flavobacteriaceae bacterium
TCCTCTGCATGTTCCTTGGCCTCCACATCAGCAGCAAAGGTGTCCTCAGATGAATAATACCTATCGATGCGCAACCAATGCATATCCCTTGAGACACGTACTTCACGTTTGCCCACAACAGGAACATTGTTCTCCGCATGACAAGCAATGACACAGGCACCACAGCCCGTACACGCATTCAAGTCTATGGATAGATTGAAATGATGGCCTATGGAACGGTCAAAACTTTCCCAAAGGTCCACTGAGGTCGCAGGTACCTCTTGGTGGTCCAAGGACACTACCGGAATGGGATTCCATACCGCATGGTCCTTGGTATTGAATATCTCTAGAGTGGTTTCCTTAATAATGTCACCACGTCCCATCAATGTCTTGTGTAACTGTACACAGGCAAACTCATGCTCGCCCCCAGTCTTTTCAATGGTAGCTGACTGAACCGCGCCAAAGTCCTGATACAACGCATAGGCATTGACCCCTGTCTGCATTTCGGACTTCATCCCCACCTTTCTGCCATAGCCAAATGAAAGGCCCAATGACCCATTTGCCTGGCCGGGTTGTACAATGACCGGAACATTGTCCAAGCTGACCCCATTGACAGTGAGCTTGACATAACTACCGTTCATACCCCCATTGGCCACATGCCAGTTGGAAAGGCCCAAGCGCTCTGCGTCGGCCTTGGAAACCGTTACATAGTTGTCCCAAGTGACCCTGGTAATGGGGTCTGGAAACTCTTGCAACCAAGGGTTTCCTGCCTGTTGGCCATCACCCATGCCCACTTTGGAATACAGTACCAATTCCATATCCCCAGGGCCGCTATTGGCATTGGATAGGTTCCGGATGGCTGTTGCCAAGGACGCCATAGTACTTTCGGCAGCCCCTGCACTTTCAGTGTCTGTTTCTTTATCGGTCTGGCCCACTACTACCGCAATGGGATCTATCACTTCTTCCCCGGGCATACGGTCATCTATACAGAAGGCCCCATCCTGAAGTGCCTTGTTCCAGCTACCACCCCCCAGAACAGAAGTGTTCCATGTATCTTTTATATACTCGTAATAACTTTGGTCGCTTCCCATCCACTTGAGTAAGGATGTCTGAAATTGCCTTGTATCGAACAATTCCCTAATAGTGGGTTGCATGAGGCTATAATATCCCTTTTTAATCTCTGCGTCACCCCAGGATTCGAGATAATGATTGCTTGCCGCCGCATAGGTCACCTGCTCTGCCGTTTCAGTCCAATTTGTGGTAAAGGCCACGGAAAGGTCCACTTTTTCCAGACCCGCCTTAAAGGCTTCTGCATTCGGCAGGGTGAACATGGGGTTTACCCCATCCATCAACAGCACGCCCACACGACCTGCATTCATATCGGCCATCAAAGTGGCAAGTGCCTTAGTACTTCCCTGTCTTGTCAACCGAGGAGCTGAAGTGTCCATTGCCTTGCTGCCCAACATTTCATTGATGGCCAACACCACCGCTTGCGCATCCTTGTCCCCCAATCCGGTCACTACAACGGCTCCTGATCGGTTCTTGGCTATTTGTGAGGCGATATCCCCAATGGCCTTTTCGGCATAGTCTGGCAATTGCCCTCCTACTTTGGATCCATTCAGCTTGGCATATAACTTGGCCAGGGCCACCTTCTGTTGCATTGGGGTCAAGGGCACACGGGTATCAGCATTGGCCCCCGTCAGGGACATATTTGCCTCAAACTGTACATGGCGCGACATTTTACCATTTTTAGGCACGCGCCCCTTGGCATAACCATTATCATACCCCCCTCCCTGCCAATCGGCAAGGAAATCGGCCCCAAAGGAAACTATCAGATCAGCCTTGCCAAAATCGTAATCGGCCATGGCACGTATGCCATATTTATCCGCAAAGGCAGACAAAGCGGCTTCCTCAGAAATGGCATCATAGGTCACATGGACCACATTTCCATATTTTTCCTTGAATTCATTGATCAACCGGGTCGTTGACGGACTTGCATAGGTCTGGGTCAAAAGGGCCACTTGTTTGCCCGAACCCGTCATATTGCCCAATTTGGAACTGACGGCAGCATCAAGCGCCTGCCATTCCACATCGCCACCTTCCCTATTCTTGGGACCTTGTAAACGGGTACTGTCATATAGTGATAGTACGGAAGCCTGCACACGGGCATTGGCGGTCCCGCCTATTTGGGCATCCGTATTGTTCTCTACCTTTATAGGACGTCCTTCCCGGGTCTTTATCAGGATACTGGCAAAATCAAAACCATCGGCAATCGTGGTCGCATAATAATTGGCCACCCCTGGAACTATCACATCAGGTTGCACAACGTAGGGAATCGATTTTCTTACCGGACCCTCACAGGCAGCCAAGGAAGCAGCGGCCGTACTGAAGCCCATGTACTTAAGGAAATCCCTGCGGTTGGTATTGGAAGCGGAAAGGTTTTCCTTGTCCCCTAAAAACCCATCGACCGGAAGTTCCTCGACAAACTCATTCTGCCGTAGCGTCTCAACAATGGAATCGTTCGGGTTCAGCTCTGCCTCACTCTTCCAATATTTTTTGTTTGATGCCATACTTTGTATCTGTAGTTAGCTACTTTTTAATAGTGACACTTTCCGCACTCCAATCCTCCCATTTGTGCGACGGTCAATTTTTCTACCCCATATTTTTTGGAAAGCTCCTCATGTATCTTGGCGTAGTACTCATTGTCCTCAACCTTTACATTGGTCTCCCTATGACAATTGACACACCATCCCATGGTCAAGGGTGAGTATTGGTACATCACCTCCATTTCCTCAACAGGGCCATGACAGGTCTGGCACTCAACACCACCTACCTCAACATGCTGGGAGTGGTTGAAGTAGGCAAAGTCGGGCAAGTTATGGACACGAATCCATTCCACCGGCTCGGTCTCACCCGTATATTTTTGGTTTTCCTCA
>JBFOLQ010000547.1:0-3143 GCA_040830145.1 Flavobacteriaceae bacterium
GAATGAATTGGCCGATGTATATGCCCCATTTGAGCCACTGGTTGAAAATCCGGGGAGCGTTATTAAGAACATTCGCTTGGTAGACGCCATCTCCGAGGGTTTGCTTCAGAGCATGCGACAACATGATGGATTGGTAGTGATGGGACAGGATATTGCCGAGTATGGTGGGGTCTTTAAGGTGACGGATGGATTTGTCCACGAATTCGGAAGGGAACGGGTGCGAAATACGCCCATCTGTGAATCGGCTGTAGTTTCGGCCGCGATGGGACTGGCCATCAACGGTCACAAATCGGTCGTGGAAATGCAGTTTGCCGATTTTGTGAGCAGGGGCTTCAACCCTGTGGTGAATTGGTTGGCAAAATCGCACTACCGTTGGGGTCAAGCTGCCGATGTGGTCATCCGCATGCCCTGTGGGGGTGGGGTAGGGGCGGGTCCCTTCCATTCCCAGACCAATGAGGCCTGGTTTACCAAAACCCCGGGGCTTAAGGGAGCATATCCCGCATTTCCCGATGATGCCAAGGGTCTATTGGCCACGGCCATCAACGACCCCAATCCTGTACTGTTTTTTGAACACAAGGGATTGTACCGAAGCGTATATGGCGATGTGCCCGTAGACTATTATACCATTGGGTTTGGAAAAGCCCGTGTCCTGAAACAAGGGAAAGATGCTACCATAGTGACGTATGGGCTCGGGGTGCATTGGGCCTTGGAGGTCCTAGGGGAGCAGCCATCCATGGACGTGGATCTTATTGACCTGCGTACCTTGGCGCCCTTGGACATGGAAACCATCTATGCCTCCGTCAAGAAAACGGGCAAACTCCTAATTCTTCAGGAAGACAGTCTTTTTGGGGGCTTGGCCAATGATATTTCGGCAGGGGTCACGGAACATTGCTTTGAGTATTTGGATGCCCCCATTCGACGGGTGGCCAGTTTGGAAACCCCGATTCCGTTTGCCGCTGCCCTAGAGGACCAATATTTGGCCAAGGCCCGATTTCCCATGGTATTACAGGAGCTTCTGGAGTATTGAGGCACGGGATACGGTATATATCCTTTTATGCGGTGATCAATGCGGGCCAATCCGGTGGAGCCCTTTGTATTTCCTTTTTTTTGCGGGGACCTTTCAATACAGGTCAAATTGATATGGGATGCTGTATTCCAGGCCATAAGGAGTGGATGTCCTTGAGAGAGTTCATCGTATTTAACAAAATATTAACAAGACTTTAAAAACAAAATCCTGTTGGGACCGTATATATGGCGTAATCTAAAATATAATGTATGCTACAAAAGTTAAGATTCCCCCTTTTGGCAGGATTGATACTTATCTCTTCCTGTTCCATTTCAAAGGGCGTACGGGACCAGCGAAATCTATTAAGCGGTACCTGGAGCCTAAATGATGTCAGTTATGGGAACGCTGAGGGCACCTTTTCATCGGTGCTGTTCAATGATGCGGATGCCAAATGCTTTCAGGGCAGTGAGAGGTTCTTACGCGATAATAACAGTACAGGACTGGATACCCTGGAAACTTCTGCCCAATGCAATGGCGGGGATCGCATTATAAGATGGTCTGTCGTTGAACATGGGGAGAGTTATACCAATCAACTCCAGTTCAAAATGATCGATGAAAAATTGAAGGACATTTCTGGATTGGGATATCGACTGAATATCACTACCCTGACCGCGACGGACATGGTCCTTACATCCAACAGTAAAGTAGGTGACGATAGTGTTACCGTAATTTATTCATTCACCAAAAAATAAGTTCCTTGTTATGAAAAATCCATTAAAAAATAGTTTGTACATCCTCGTTTCGGCCTTTTTGGTTTTAGGCTGCAGTACCACCAGGAATGCCAGTCACAAGCAAAAGGGAGCCGCAGTGTGTGCCGCCAGTGGAGCGGGCATAGGAGGCGTCCTGGGCAATAATGTCGGTAAGGGAGACAACACGGCCTTGGGTGCCATAGTGGGCGCGGTGATCGGCGGTGTGGCCGGCGGTTATATTGGAGACCGTATGGACAGACAGGCAGAAAAGATCGAAGAAGAAATTCCAGGAGCCGAGGTAACCCGGGTAGGTGAGGGTATCAATGTGGTGTTCAACGAGGATGCCGGGGTGTATTTTGATACCAACAAGTCCACCGTAAAGGGAACATCGGCCACTACCTTGGATAAAATGGCCGCCATTTTGTTGGAATACCCCAAGACCAATGTATTGGTGGAAGGCCATACGGATAGTGCGGGCTCTGACGAGTACAATTGGCAACTATCACAGCAACGGGCCGAATCGGTCACTACCTATCTTACGGCCAAGGGAATTGATGCTGCTAGATTGACCACCAAGTGGTATGGGGAGACCCAACCCAGGGCCACCAATGATACTTCAGAAGGCAAGGCCAAAAACCGTAGGGTGGAACTTGCCATTGTGGCCAATGAGGAATTGAAACAGGAGGCCGTTGAGAAAACCCAATAGGTACTTCTTTAATCTATATCGGACCCCGACCTTGGTCGGGGTTTTTTATGCGTTCTTGTTTTCAGGAATGGCATAGGAAATCAGGACTCCCGCCAAAAGGGATGCCCCAATGACTGTTAAGGAGAGCCATTCCGGGAATTCCACATGGTGTGCCAAAAGCATTTTGACGCCCACAAAAGCCAGGATGACCACCAAGCTGTAATTGATATATCTGAATTTCTGGAGCATACGCGAAATAAGGAAGTACATGGAACGCAGCCCCAGGATGGCCAGAATATTGGAGCTAAATACGATAAAGGGGTCGGCGGTAATGGCCAGAATGGCCGGAATACTGTCCAAGGCAAATAGAATATCGGTCAGCTCAATGACAATCAGTGCCACAAATAGGGGTGTAGCGGCCCTAAGGCCCATACGGCGGACAAAGAAATCATGTCCGTGGAGGGTGGAGGAAATGGGATATACCTTTTTGATTTGTCGGAACACAAAGGATTTTTTGGGGTCGAACTCATGGTCGTCATCCTTGAGCATTTTATAGGCCGTGAACAGCAAAAAGGCCCCAAAGACATAGATGATCCATTCGAACTTCGTAATCAAGGCCACTCCGAACAAAATCATCAACGCCCTAAAAACGATCGCTCCCAAAATGCCCCAAAATAACACCCTGTGTTGATAGAGGGGGGGA
>JBFOLQ010000548.1:0-7696 GCA_040830145.1 Flavobacteriaceae bacterium
AATTGTCTGCTACCATGTAAGGTACCATACGTTTCACGGCATCTGGGAGTAGGGTGAAGTTGTCCTCTAACAAGTCATAAAAGCGGTCCACAAATAGCTCCAGGGGTTCCTGGTAATACGCCTTCCAGTTTTTGGCCAAAAAATGGTCGTAAAAAATATCTACGATAACCCTACTGTAATGCCCGTAGTTTTTATGGAGTCGCTTACTGCTTATCCGGGGAATTTTATGGGCATCGGTATACGTGTCTATTTCCCGGTGTAGCAGCACCCCTTTCTGAATCCTTAAGGGCAATGTTTGGTAGTTTTTGCCACGTATGCTATCGGCCATAAAGTTTCCCAGGGCGATTTCTTCATCACCGAAGGACAGGTAAATATGGGCCAGAAAGTTCATGGAATGGATTCGGCTTTGGGTCGAATTTACGAATTGATAACACAACCTGTTTGCCAAGCTGCTATATTTGCACAAATTTTTTGAACTATGACATTGATTAAATCCATTTCAGGCATTCGGGGTACCATTGGTGGAAATACGGGGGACAACCTTACACCTTTGGATGCCGTGAAGTTTGCGGCCGCCTATGGTACTTGGCTGAAGGACTATTCAGGGAAGGACACGTTGACCGTGGTCATAGGACGGGATGCACGCCTGTCCGGTGAAATGATTCAAAATTTGGTGGTCAGCACCTTGGTGGGACTGGGAATTGATGTGGTGGATTTAGGACTTTCCACAACACCCACTGTTGAGATTGCGGTCCCTATGGAAAAGGCAGATGGAGGTATTATCTTAACCGCGAGCCATAATCCGAAGCAATGGAATGCCCTAAAGCTATTGAATGAACGGGGTGAATTTCTCGATGCGGAACAAGGAACCAAGATTTTGACCTTGGCAGAGAAGGAGGATTTTCACTTTGCCGAAGTGGATGATTTGGGCAAGGTGACGCGAAACGATGCATATATTGACATACATATTGATGAGGTCTTGAACCTTTCTTTGGTGGATGCCAATGTCATTCGTAAAAAAGGGTTCAAGGTAGTGGTCGATGGAGTGAATTCCACCGGGGGCATTGCCATTCCCAAATTGTTGGAGGCACTGGGGGTAGAGGTTGTAAAGCTCTATTGTGATCCCACGGGACACTTCCCACACAATCCGGAACCCTTAAAGGAGCACTTGGGCGATATCTGTGGAAAGGTGATTGCGGAAAAGGCCGATTTTGGTATTGTAGTGGACCCTGATGTAGACCGATTGGCTTTTATAAGTAACGAAGGGGAGATGTTTGGGGAAGAATATACCTTGGTAGCCTGTGCCGACTACGTTTTGGGAAAGACCAAGGGCAATACTGTCTCAAACCTATCCTCATCCAGGGCCTTACGGGATGTGACCCAAGGGCATGGAGGGCAGTACGAGGCCGCTGCCGTAGGCGAGGTAAACGTAGTACTCAAAATGAAGGCGAACAAGGCCATCATTGGGGGAGAGGGCAATGGGGGTATTATATACCCTGAGAGCCATTATGGTCGCGATGCCTTGGTGGGCACGGCCTTGTTTTTAATGTTGATGGCCGAAAGGGGTGGGACCGTTGCGGAACTCCGCGCGGGATACCCCAGCTATTTCATGAGCAAGAAAAAGATACAATTGACCCCAGAGTTGAATGTGGATGCCTTGCTATCGGCCATGCATGACAAGTATAGGGATGAAGAGGTGAGCACCATAGATGGGGTGAAGATTGATTTTGCCGAAAATTGGGTCCACCTCCGAAAGTCGAACACAGAGCCCATTATCCGTATCTATACCGAAGCCCAGAGCCAACAGAAAGCAGATGCTTTGGCTGATAGGATTATAGGTGAGATCAAGGAAGTGGCCGGGTTGTAGGTCCGGGCAAACGCTTCCAAGACATCTTTTGGAGATATTTCCAAGCCCCTACAGGTTTTAAAACCTGTAGGGGCTTTTCATATGAAAGGATAACCACCATTGGTAAAAGCGTCGTTCTTGGATCATTGGTGTTTAACGCATCCAGAGTTTGCGAAACCCACAGGCTACAAGGCATTTCCCCTCCTTACCTATTTTGAATGCACAGATTTAAAAAGCCCCGAATGCAATCCGGGGCAAGGTGTCATTATCATGCGTACGGAAGGTTATTGCAATGAGTTGATCCAGGCCGCAATTTTTAGGGCTTCCGCTTTGGGAACTTGGGGCATGGGAGCCATGGGCGTGGCATATTCCGGCCAGTTTTTGGGTTGCGGATTGTAAATGAGATCCACTATTTTCCCGTTGCTATACTTACGTTTGGCAATCGCCTTAAATGACGGTCCCACAAGTCTTTTGTCCTTCGCATGGCATGCGATACAGGTGTTATTGGTCAACAAAGGTTGTATTTGACTGTCAGTCAGTACTTTTTCGGTGTTTACCTTGACTGTTTTTTTAATGGCTTTTTTCTTTTTTGCCACTTTCTTTTTAGCGCTGGAACGTTTGGTGGAAAGCTCTGACACCATCAATTTTGGACCTTCAGGAATAGCGTTCAGGGTATAATAAAAGGACGGATGTAAGATGGAATGCCCTGATGCTTTTGATTTTACTCCCTTCAATGTTATTTCATGTACATAGTACTGCTTGGGGTTTTGAAGCACCAATCGTACCTTCATTCCATCATCACTTACCTTGACTCCCTTTAAGGACAAAGGTTCCATATGGGTTTGTGGACTACCATAGGCTGCATGGTATTTATAGAGATACCTTTTCCCTACATAGGCATCCAAATCCTCGGCGGAAGCTTTGTCCACTGGTTTGGTGAATTCAATTTCAAAACCGTCGGGCATGGCTTTTACCGTTTTCATTTCAAAGGGAATGCGTCCGGTCCAGGTAAGATATTGTAAACCGGAATTGGTGGTGCCGGCCGATCCCCAACCTCTATTGGTCTCACCCACAAATAAATTACCGTTTTGGTCAAAATCCATGCGCATCACTCCGGATTGAAATCCCGACCTAAAGTCAAAGGCAACACCCTGATAGGCCCCATTTACTTTTTCAAGGACCACCCTCATAATTTTACTTTGTCCCATATCGCCTATAAATACTTGGCCATCAAAAGGTCCAAATTTACCCAATGTCCCATCTACCTTTACTTCGGAATTTGAAATACCCAGGATACCATGGGGCAGTATCACTGCCGGTAATTGCAATTCGGGAAAGGAAGCTTTGATGTCATGAACAAAATCCGGATTTTTCTCGTCCCTTATGTTCTCAGGTTTTACGTACCGCCCGTTTTTCTTGACCTGTCTTTTGTCTATTTTACTGTAAAACTGTTCCTCGGTCAGTTGCACAGGGGAATTTTTCTCCCCTGTCCATCTTAAACCTGCCGGATGTCCTGCAAAGGCACCTTTGGGAAGATGCCATAGGGCACCGGACCCCATCCAGTCCCCTTGGTTGTCGGTATAAAAAAGTTCACCATCAATAAGTCCGTAACCGGCAGGGGAGCGCATTCCTGTGGCCCAAGGCTCCATTTGTCCATCCTTGGATATTTTTAAGGTCCACCCTCTCCAAGGGACCCTACTTTCCCCACGCCACCATTCCTCATTTCCAAAGGCAACATTGGTGGTTACAAAGAAAGAGTTGTCCGGGGTCAACACGGGGCCAAATGAATACTCGTGGTAATGGGTGGATAGGGGCCAGTTGTATATGGTGATATATTCATCAGCAATGCGATCGCCATTGGTATCCACTAATTTGGTAAGCTCGCCCCGTTGGGCCGTGTACAAGCCCCCATCGTGGAAGACCAATCCCAAGGGTTCGTGCAGTCCGGAAGCAAATTTTTTGAATACCGGCCTACTGTTATGGGTCATGGTGGGATTTTCCACAATCCACACATCGCCCCGGCGGGTACAAACGGCAATACTCCCATCGGGTAATGCTTCCACGCCTCCCCCTTCAATAAGGATTCCTTCCGGGGCCGGTACCGTGGTTATTCTATAGTAATCTTTTTCTTTAGGTTCCAGGCTTGTTTTGGAAAGGGCCCCTGAACGGCGTTGATCTTCCGGCTCATCTTGGCCCAGGGCGGTTTGTAGCCCTATAAAAATCAATGCGAATAATACTGTCTTTGTCGATATAGTGATTTCCATGATTTACCAGATTATTTCATATACAATAGTGCTGCCGTCCACAGGGACTACCAATTCCGCTTCCCCATTAACGGTCCGTACCGTAGGGATTTGGTTGGAACGCATTTTTATATAGTATTGTGGGCCATCAATGGCATAAGAACCGTCTGCCAAACGTTGGGTTTTGCCTGATGCAATTTTGAAGTACCAGTTGATAAGCCCTTGTTTTGAAAACCTTAGCTCCCTTAGTAGGTGCCTTTCGTTTCCGTCGGGGATAATTTTATCTTCAATGACGACCCCTTTGTACCCGTGTTTAAAAATGGGCAATCGGGTATTGGGGTCTATGGAATAACCTTGCGGGATAAAATCTGGTGGTGTTCCCGTTTTCGGAAATGGGGCATCGACCTTGGGCAATTCAGCAATGGATTGATTTAAGAATGTCCACTGTACTGCCCCTCTGGGCCTAAACGAACCATCTCCCCGGTTATGCCACATGGGAGTGGCATCGGCAAAATTGCCTCTCCACATGCCTATAAGGTTGCCGGCATCCAAATCGTAGATATAATTTAAGTTTGTTGGAGTACCTACCCCAATGGTATGGGGAAGGCGTTCCCCATCTCCCTCAAAGCTCACAAAACCCCTCAACATCCTGGGTTCAGCATCGGCATCCACAAAAATGGGGGATACTGAATTTGTACTGGGGGGAAAGGACTCGTATGTGTGGAACAATTTGGGATTGGTGGTGGCACTGTGCACATATAATCCCAACCTAGGGGGCCACCACCCGGCAGTTTTTATGTTTTTTAAGGTAAGGGAATGGGCACCGGGGGAGAGGGTAACGGTTTCTGTAAGAAACCCTCGGGCATCGGACGCATTCTTTTTTATAATGCTCTTTCCGTCAACTAAGAGCTCAACACCGCCTGTATATCCTACAGAAAAGGTGTAGGTGTCATTTTCGTCGCAGTTCAGGGTACCTGAGTATACGATTCCGTATGCATCTTCCTCTCCTGTAACATGTACATCTATTTTTTCTGATGTACCCTTTGATAGTACGGGTTGTCCATCCATATCCTCCAAACCCTTAAAATCACCCTTGTATGCCTCGTACGTAAGGGAAGATAGATCAATGGTGGCATCCTCCAAAAGTTGGTAGCTGATGTTGCGGAAGGCTACGGGGCCGTGGTCTCCCTGGATCATCAAGGGACCTTTGGCCACTTCATCCTTTGAAATGGGACCTCCCGTAAAGCGGGGTACCTCCACATTGGTGTGTATGGGAATACCATTCAAGGTAACAGAAACAAACTTGGCATTCGCAATCTTTTTACCGGTCCCATCAAATTTTGGAGCCTGAAAATGGATATGGAGTTTTTGCCACAGACCAGGCGCTTTGGCAGCGTTGGTCGAGGGGGGGATGCCCATGAACTTTACTTCGGGGTTCTCTTCCCAGTTCCTGTAAATTCCACCTATATCGGAATATTTGGGGTATTTTATGCCCCAACTATCTTTCAATTGCACTTCGTACCGTCCTTGTAAATAGATTCCTGAATTGGATCCCTTGGGCAACATCACTTCCATATCCAGAATAATATCACCATGTTCCCAATCAGTGACCAGATGATCCTTTCGGGTGGCATCGTCCATATTCAATAGAATACCCGTTCCTTCAATATAGGTCACCGGTTTTGGGGCTTCAGCGGTTTTTTTTCTTTTTTTCTTTCTTTTTTTCGAAGTGTTTTTTGGTTGGACTTCTGATTTTTGGTGGACATCAATGGTTCGGTTTACAAGGACTTCGCCCACAATTTGCCAGTTTCCGGCCTGGTCCTTAAAACCATCCAGGGTTTTAAGGGGAAGGTGTTCCTGTGCACATACCGTCCATCCCAAAAAAAGGAGAAAAGATACTAAGCTGTTTTTCACACGAAATAAATTTAAGTTAAAATATTGATTTTAAATACGTTATAAAATTAAAGTCAAAATCAAAAAAACATAAGATGATAGATGTTGGATTCGAAATACATATGGTGGGCTTGCCCCGATAGGACCAAATGGGTCTACATTCATTCCAGCAAAGTGCAATCCATTTCTGATTTTATCGGTCATATCAAAAGTTGAAAAAAGCACCCTTATGGGTGACTTTGTCCAATGGAATTGAGGTAGGCATTGCGTACTACCTTGGCCGTCTTGTGCTCCCCGGTGTGGCTCCACCCCGGAGGCATGTAAATATAGCGCAACTTGTTCAGTAGTCCAGGAGCCCTCCAAACATCCCGTGCGAGTGCCACGATTTCCCCGAAGTACACATCCAAAAAGTTCCCTGAATCCATGGGGCGGGTAATGCCGTATTCTATGGGAATGTCCCGCTTTTCTTCCTGGTAGGTTTTAAAGACCCGGTCCCATATGTTCAGCAGATTGCAATAATTAGTGTCAATATAAAGGGGATTTCGTGCATGGTGCACACGGTGGTGGGAAGGGGTCAATAATATCTTTTCCAATGGCCCAAATCGGGCGTTTTTGATTATGTTTTCACCAACATGTATAAAGGCCCCGTAGGTGCCATCCACAAACATGATGGCAAACAGCATTTCAGGCGGAACCCCCAGTACAATACAGACTGTGGTACGAATGACATCTGCATAGGGAGCTTCCAGGAAAAAATGGGCATAGGTCACGGATAGGTTCATTTCCTCTGGGGCATGGTGCGTGCTGTGCAGACACCAGAAGAGCCGTACCTTATGCGCCAAAAAGTGGTATATGAAATGCCCCAGTTCCCATATGACATACCCGTATAGAAACCAGTACCATGTGAAATCCACTTGAAAGGGTACGTATGGCTCGAGAAATCCAATACAAAGGGCAACCATGGCAATGGAAATAAATCGGCCCACAAACCGATTAAAAATGTAAATGAGGAAATTTACCTTATAAACCTTGGCTTGTGGTTTCTTGTACACAAGTCCCAACAAAAGCTCCAATAAAACCAATAGGGGAATGATGGGATATATTAAAGCCGCAATACCATCATATGTTCTAAAGGCGGCATAATCCCCATTTTTAAGGATTTCCAGGGCCTGCGAAATCCCCAAAAAGCCTATGACTTCTTCATATATAAGCTGTAAAAACTCCATTTTCCCCTTTTGGTCCAAAAAGTATGGGAAATGGGGGAGAAGCTTTTTTAAAATTCGACCAAGGGTAGCTGTGGCCATCCAAACGGGAATGTCGGGAATCTTAGGGACTGTTTTGAAATTTATGGCTGGAATTCCTTACAGGCCATTTTTCCCACCTCGCCCGCCGGAAAGCTGGTGCGTGGAACGCGGCACGACATAGCGAAAGCTATGGGTGGGTTGAAGCGTTGGTAAGGCGTGGCAGTGGCTACGGGTCACCGACCGAAGGGACCTAAGAATACCTATTTAAAGGCAAAAACAATTGATAAATTATCACCCCAAAAGATCAGAACAGTCCGGAAACCGTTCCATCCTGATCAATATCTATGTGTTCAGAGGCAGGATGTGTCGGTAGTCCTGGCATGCGCATGATATTTCCGGTGATGGGAACCACAAATCCTGCACCTGCGGCAATTTCAATTTCCCGTACCGTAATTATGAAATCCTTGGGC
>JBFOLQ010000549.1:0-2400 GCA_040830145.1 Flavobacteriaceae bacterium
AGGAACAGTTCCTGGTAAATTCCAAACAACCGGTAAAGGATGCCCGTATGCATGCCATGCTGTGCTACCGCACACCGGAATCGTTCAAGGCACGTTTTCAACGTAGTACCAATGAGGAGCTTCAGGTTTTTAATGTGGAAAGTTGGTTGATGCACCATGGCGAAAAACTCAAGGCGCGCTTTCAGCTTTCTGCCTATAAGTTAATGAACCAATTGTTGAAGACCATTGACATTACCCGGGGTGGGGAAGAGGCATTCGCCGCGCTTCAGGAAAGTACTATGAAAATCCATATTATAGGGGTGGACTCGGATCTTTTCTTTACGGCAAGTGAAAATAAGGATACCCATAAGCGTCTTGCGCAGGCCAGTAGCAATGTAACCTACGGTGAAGTAAAGTCATTGCATGGCCATGATGCCTTTTTGATTGAGTTTGATCAAATGCAGAAGCTATTGCATGGCATCTTTAACACCCAGAAGGATATGTGGGGAATCAAGGTGCTCAAGTTTGGGGGCAAATCCTTGGGTAATGGAGAGGGGTTGGGTAGCGTACTCCGCACCATAAAGACCAAAGTGGCTGCTGGGGAGAACATTACGGTGGTCCTCTCGGCCCGGGAAAAGGCTACAGATCAATTGGAGGCCATGCTTGAAAAAGCTGCTTTGGGCAAGGATTTTACAAAGGATTTTGAAGCGTTCGAAAAATATCAGACGCATACATTTAAGAATGTGGATCTGTCATCGGATTTTGCCAGTCTTTTTAAACTGTTGGAAGGAGTTTCCCTCTTAGGGGATTATAGTGGCAAGACCAAGGACTTGGTCTTGGCACATGGGGAGCTTCTTTCCTGTAAGTTGGTCACAAAACTGTTGGTGGGCATGGGTGTCAAAGCCCGATTTCTGGACTCTCGGCAATTGATCAAGACCGATGCCAATTTTGGGGAGGCTGCGGTATTGGAGTCCGCTTCCAAGGAAAATGTACTGAAAGCCTTCGCCGCCTTGCCCAAGGATACGGTTCCCGTGATTACGGGATTTATTGGCGCTACACTTGATGGGGAGACTACGACCCTGGGTAGAAATGGCAGTAACTATTCCGCTGCCTTGATCGCCAATTTTTTGGATGCAGCGGAGCTTCAGAATTTTACGCATGTGGATGGTATTTTTACCGCCAATCCCGATTTTGTGCCAGATGCCAAGCGCATTGAGGAAATCTCTTTTGAAGAGGCCAATGAACTGGCATCCTTTGGGGCCCATATCCTTCATGCAAAGACCATCATCCCCCTTATTGAAAAGAACATTCCATTGCGCATTCTGAACACCTTCAATACCGATGGTGAAGGTACGCTGATCAGTGCTAAAGCGAGTAAGGAGGGCATTAAATCAGTCTCTGTGCTGGAAAATGTGGCCTTGGTGAACCTTGAGGGGAGGGGACTTTTGGGGAAAGTGGGTGTGGATGCCCGGATTTTCAGGGTCATGGGAGAGAACAATATCAGTGTCAGCATTGTATCCCAAGGCTCCTCGGAACGGGGTATAGGATTGGTGGTGTCGGCAGATAGGGCGCAACGGGCGAAGGAAGCCCTAAAACGCGAGTTCCAAAATGATTTTAAGTCCAAGGACATCAACCAGATTACGGTCATTTCGGATGTAGCGGTCATCTCCATCGTGGGACAGGATCTAAGTACCTTTCACGCTCCTTTTAATGCATTGATCAAGAATCAGATCGTACCCCTGCTGTTCAACAATGCCGTAACCGGGAAGAATGTGGGACTGGTGGTGCGTAAGACCGATTTGAAGAAAGCCTTGAATGTAATACACGGACAGATTTTTGGTATCAGCAAAAAAGTGAACCTGGCCATTTTTGGCCATGGCAATGTGGGAGGCACCCTCATTGACCAAATTATGGAATCGGCCAAGACCATTGAAAAAAGAAAGGGTTTGGATATCAACGTCTTTGCGGTGGCAAATTCCCGAAAGGTACTGCTTGATAAGGAGGGGGTCAATAAAAAATGGCGGGAGGCCATTCGGGATATCGGAAAACCATACGATGTCCAAAAGGTTTTTGAGTATGCCAAGGCACACCATCTAGAGAATCTTATTGCTGTTGACAATACGGCCAGCCAGGATTTTGTGTCCCGTTATTTTGATTTTGCGAACAATGGTTTTGATTTGGTGTCGTCCAACAAGATTGCCAATACACTTGGGTTTGATTTTTACCAATTACTCCGTGATGAACTGAACAAGCACCAAAAACAGTATTTGTACGAAACGAATGTGGGGGCAGGCCTTCCATTGATTTATGCCATAAAATTATTGCCCCTCTCCGGGGAGAACATTACTAGGATAAGGGGCGTCTTTTCAGGATCACTGAGCTATATCTTCAACACTTTTTCAGAGGTAAACCTTCCTTTTA
>JBFOLQ010000550.1:0-3342 GCA_040830145.1 Flavobacteriaceae bacterium
ACGGGAGATAGGCACTGTTGATTTGATCAAACTGGACACAGAGGGCACTGAAATGGATATTCTAAGGGCGGGCAACCTTATCATTGATGCCCATCGTCCCTTGGTCATCTGTGAGATGTTGTACGATGTCATCGAGGCTGAACTCGAAAAATTCTTTGGAGAACGCGATTACCATTTCTACGTGCATATGCCAAATGGCCTTAAAAGGGTCAACACCCTACAAAGGTCCTCTGATGATGGCATTCGAAATTGTTTTTTCGTCCCGTCGGAAAAACGGGAATTGGTCAAGGCGTATGTGGTCAATTCCGTGCCCATATAAATCTGTTTGACCGTATGGATTATTTCATCATCATTCCGGCACATAATGAGGAGGGCTTTTTGGAGCCAACCTTAAATGCCGTCTTTGGGCAACACCTTCTTCCCAAAAAAGTAGTAGTTGTAAATGATAACTCCACCGATGGAACTGAGGCGATAATAGACCAATTTTGTGAACGGTTCCCCAACCTGATCAAATTGAACATCACTTCCCCTGAAATCCATTTGCCCGGAAGTAAGGTGGTCAATGCCTTTAGCAAAGGGCTCAAATTACTGGATGACGATTATGGGTTTATGGTGAAATTGGATGCTGATATTGTTCTCCCTCCCAACTATTTTGAAAGGGTGGGGCGTATTTTTAATGAGGACCCCAAGGTGGGTATTGCAGGTGGTTTTGCCTATGAAAAGGACGAAAGCGGACGTTGGAAATTGAACCATCCCATGAACAAGGACCATGTCCGTGGGGCCTTTAAAGCCTATGGAAAATCGTGTTTTGAGGCAATCGGTGGCCTACGGTCTGCCATGGGGTGGGACACCGTTGATGAGCTTTTGGCCAAGTACCATGGCTTTAAGGTGTATACAGATGCATCGTTACAGGTGAGGCACCTGCGCCCCACAGGCAACGCATATAGTAAAAAAGCGCGATTATACCAGGGAAAGGCCATGTATACCATGCGATACGGATTCTTCATCACTGTCATCGCCTCCTTGAAAATGGCCATAAAACAAGGAAAGACCCTCGTTTTTTTTCACAATCTACGGGGATATCTCACCGCCAAAGGGAGAAAGGTGGATTTTATGGTGACCGAGGAAGAAGGTAGGTTTATCAGAAAATACCGGTGGCAGGGCATTTTGAAAAAACTGACATAAAAAAACCTCCCTTGAGGGAGGTTTGGTTCCTATTTATACATGATGCGGTGAAGCTTCCCCGCAGGGGAAAATGTCATCTTATATCCCGAGTTCCTTTTTAACCAAGGGCAGTAAATCCATTCCTTTGGCCACGATAAGTCCGCCTCCTGGTTGGGCATCAATTACATAGTCAACCCCATTGGCCGCTGCCACTTTTTCAATAGCTGCCTTTGCCTTATCGGATATGGGAGCGAAGAGTTCTGCCTGCTTCTTGCCCAATTCTTGTTGTGCGGTCTGTTGGGCCTCATTGATATTCTTTTGGTACTCCTGAAGTTCCAAGGCCCTTTTGTCATTCTCCTCCTTTGTCTTGGAAGCAGCCTCACTTTCGTACTGGGTATATTTATTGCGAAGTTCTGTCATGGAACTCTCAATATCGGCGCCGTACGTTTCCTGAAGTTTTTTGAGTTCGGCCTCTGCCGCCTTCATTTCAGGCATGGCCGCCAGCAATTGCGTCACATCTATGTGCGCTACCTTGCTCTGTGCATTGACAAACCCTGTTGCCGCAACAAACAGCACTAGGGCAACGGCTATCTTTCTTACATGTTTCATGATTATGGTTTAAATTATTCGAGTGTTAATTTCAGTTATTTTAGTGAGTATTTCTCTGGTGGAATCAGTCCTTACTATCCTCTTCCCCGTCTTCCTTATTCTTTTTGTTTTCTTTCTCTTCCTGTTCCTTTTTTCTTCGGGCCTCACGCTCTTCAAGAAGTTTCTTTCTTCGTTCCTGATAGGCTTTTTTACGTTCTTCCCGTAGCTTCAGTTGTTGGGCCCTGCGCTCGTCCGCCGTCTTTGCCCTTGCATCGGCTGCCTGTTTTGCCTTCTCTTGGCGTTCAATCAAGGCTTCCGAGGGTACTTCCTCTACTTCATTTCCTTCGCGCTCTTGAAACTCCTTCAGTCGTTGTTCCATGCCATCCCCTCCTTTTCTCTTACTGACTTTACGGGTTCTGGCAATGTCCCTAAGGACTAAATCACTTATATCGTGCCGCTGTTGGGCGTACAACATTACAACATCTGCCGATTTATCAAAAATAAAATCATATCTTTTATTGCCTCCTATCTTCTGAACAGCATTAAAAACCTGGTCTTGGATGGGCTGAATCAACAATCGTTTTTGCAATACCAAGTCACCTTGCGGACCAAATCGGTTTTGCTGATACTCAATCATTTCCTTTTCCAAAATCTGGATTTCCTCTTCCCTCTCGGTAATGAGCTCTGGAGTGAGCAATACCTTCTCGGCCATTAAATCTTGCTTCATTTGATCCACAACGGCCTGCTTTTGCTCAATTTCCACCTTCCATTTTTTCACCTTGGCATCCAACTGGTCAGAGGCCTGCCGGTACTCCTCCACATTTTCGAGGATATACTCCATGTCAACATATCCAATCCTCACGCCCCGGGCAGTCTGCGCCCAGGAAACCGATGAAATCAATAAGATGGATAGAATTAAAAGAACGTTTGGTCTTGCTTTCATGCTTGATTTCGTTTTATCACATAGAAAATATCGTGCCAAAATTACTAAATCTTTTAAAATGAATGACTTAGAACATGGCCCGACGTAGCTTAAAAACGTTGACCAATAATGAAGTGCGTTTGCCAACCGCTTTTTACCCCAGGACTTACGTAGTTAGGATCAAATCCATATCCGAAATCAATACCCAAGAGTCCAAACGCAGGCATAAAGATGCGCAGCCCCACACCGGCCGATCGTTTTATATCAAACGGATTAAACTCTTGAAAATTGTTGAAGGCATTACCGGCCTCCAAAAAAGTAAGGGCGTAGATGGAAGCCGAAGGTTTTAATGTCAATGGATACCTAAGTTCCAAGCTATATTTATTGTAGACAAGGCTTCCTTCCTGCTGTCCCGTAATTGGATTGGGCGGCGTAAGGGTATAGTTGTCATAACCCCTTAACTGTACAATGTCACGACCATCCAACGTAAAATTGCCCATACCGTCACCCCCTAAGAAGAAACGTTCAAAGGGGACGTCACCCAAATCATGGTTATACGCTCCCAAAAACCCAAACTCGGCATTGGTACGCATCACCAAATCACCTACCAAGGTGGTATACCAATCACCCCTGAATTTCAGCTTATAATATTCAAGCCATTTAAAACG
>JBFOLQ010000551.1:0-3691 GCA_040830145.1 Flavobacteriaceae bacterium
GAGCCTTTGCCCTCGGTGGCGAAAAGACCGGACCTGTCAATTCCCCTAAAAAGGGATCGGGTTCTGGGGCTTCCGGTGGGGTTCGGTCCCAAACAATTTCCCCTGTGGTCCCTACCCGATAGGGCCACCCGTAGTTATACCCTTTTTCAATACGATTCAATTCCTCTCCATTATGGGGTCCAACTTCTGAAACCCACAGCGTATTGGTTTCTGCGTCTATGGATAATTTCCAGGGATTTCTATGCCCCAGCGAATAATATTCCTCCATGACGCTGCCATCCCCGTTCACCCACGGATTGTCATTGGGAATGTAATAACCCCTTCCCGAAATCTGGTTGCTCCCCTCAAAGCCTACCTCGTCCAAAATACGTCTTGGAGGATGGCTACGCGTAGGGTCCCGATCCACATCTATACGAAACACCCCACCTATCAAATTGTTGTCAATGTTCTGTACGTACCCCATGATGTCGTCAATCTCATTATTGGGATGTCCGTCCCCAATGGCAAAGTACAGGTAGCCCTCTGCGTCAAAACGCAGTTCATGAATACTGTGAAACGTGGGAATGCCACAAACCGTCTCCACCATAATCAGTTCAGAGTCCAAGTCTATCTTCCCCGTTTGGGATGACACGGTGAACCTGCTCAATCGGTTGGTTCTACCCACCGTCACCTGGGTTACGTAAACGAACGCTTTGTTCGGGGAACCTGCTTGTCCGTATTCAGGATGAAAGGCCAACCCACGAAGTCCATACCGTGATGTGGGTGCCGGATAGGTTACTCCTGGGGTGACGTCACCCAGATGGATGGCAGGAGTGGTGGGGGCCTCTAAGTCCAATACGTAAATATCCCCTTGGGTACTACCAAAACCCAGTTTATGGGTTCCCGGCCCCTTGGAATAGGTAACAGCGGCCCGAACACCTGTTTGTGTCCCTTGGCCCACTAAATTCCATTGGTATTGGTGTTCGGCGTAATTTGTAGGAAAGACCCTGTTCAAATAGGGGCCTATGGCCGTTGGATTGGTCAGCCCCGGAGGTTCTTGATACGCCCATGTAAAACCCAACAAGGCCATAAAAGAACAGCCCAAAATGCCATACAGGGCCCTTTGGACCAAAGAGGAGTTCATTTTCATCATGTGTGGTCAGTGTTAGTTCTCTGGTTGCATCACCTTGGACATGTGAAGTCCAATAGTCACAGCAACAGGGCAATGTAGTGGTTCACCGGCATGGGGGATAAAAAAATCGTTCAATGGCAGCGGAACTCCATGAATCGCCCACTGTATTGTCCCCTAAAGTCAGGGAACGGCATAGCTTGGCACACTAGGTGGGAATCATTGACGTTATACCTGTAAGAAACCCTACAGAATCGAATATAAAACAAAAGGAAGTACCCTGCTTCGCATTGACAGTCAGGGATTATTGACGGAAATTGGGGAAAAAAGCCCTAAATTGGCTTTACAGGAAGGAAATGCCAAGGGTGGATTGTATCAAAATTGACTACATTTATAAAGAAAAAGAATCGGTTTACCCTTACAGACAGGCACTTTGGAAAAGAGGACTGAAGATAATAGATGTACAATTCCCAAAATGGTTGCGTAATTATTTGTTAATTTTTTTTGAAGTTAGTGCCTAAATCTTAATTTTATCCGGCAAACACACCAGCTCAACTCTCAATAATGAACACTAGACCCCTACTCCATATCACCAACGGTGATAGCTTCACCGAAAGGCTTAAGTCACTAAAAATCAAAGGAGACATTATCACATGGCGTGAAATGTTGTGCGAAGGTAAAACTGAGACCAATGTGGGCAGTGAGACCTTTTGGAAGACACGCTTTGAATTCCTCAACAAGAATTATAAGGTTTCCAAGTCTTGGTTCATAGAAAAAACATTGAAGGAATACCGTTCCCTTTGCAACCACAAGCAGCAAGATCAAATTGTGCTATGGTTTGAATATGACCTTTTTTGCCAGATAAATATGTTGGCCGTGTTGAGTTGGCTCAAAACGCATCGGAAATATGCGGAAATTTCATTGGTCTGCAGTGGCACAAAAGAAGGAAGCGACAGGTTGTTTGGATTGAATGAGTTGAGTGATGGGGAATTGTTCGAATTATATGATAACAGAATAGTACTGGGACAGGACGATGTGGAATATGCTGACTATGTATGGCAATTGTACTGTAGTGACAATCCCATTCGACTGGAAAACCTTAAGGATTTTGGAGCCTTTCAATTTGATTACCTGGGGGATGCCGTACAGGCACACCTCAAAAGGTTTCCAACCATCAAAAATGGACTCAATGAGGTGGAAAATCGGGTACTCCGGACCGCTATTGATGACAAGCCCAAGTCCAAAAGGGAACTATTGGGCACACTGTTAAAAAATCAGGGGATGTATGGTTTTGGGGATACCCAATATGAGCGTATCATCAATACCCTAAGGCCTTTGTACTCTTCATTCAATCCGGTTAGACTTACCAAATTAGGAAAGGAAATCCTTGCGGGCACCAATAATTACTATTCATCAATCCGTGATACGGATGACTATCTGGGTGGTGCCCTTAAATACAACTTTCTTTACAACACGGATACCAATAAGATCTTGAAGTTATAATATGGGGTTACGTCCGTCGGAGCTTATTCTCAATGGCGACGGTAGTATCTACCATCTGAATCTCCTGCCACAGGATATTGGGCAATTCATTATAACCGTGGGCGACCCTGAACGCGTCCATGAAGTTTCAAAATATTTTGATCATATAGAGCTCAAAAAGGGCAAACGCGAGTTCCACGCACATACTGGGATGTTGGGCAACAAGCGTGTAACGGTCATTTCCACCGGCATTGGAACGGACAATATGGATATTGTCCTAAACGAACTGGATGCCTTGGTCAATGTGGACTTTGACCGCCGGGAAAGGAAGCCCGTCCATACGCCCCTTACCATTATTAGAATTGGCACTTCCGGGGCGATACAACCCAATATTTCCACAGACTCATTTGTAATGGCCGAATATGCTATTGGACTCGATGCCCTTTTGCACTTCTACGAAAGCGATGCCGTTAGGGAACATACCATTGAAGAAATACTCGTCCAGCAATTGGATTGGCCCAAGGATCAAAGTCGTCCGTATGTGGTAAAATGCGATATGGAATTGGCAAGAAACATGGCATCCCAAGAGGTGCAACTGGGAGCAAGTGTTACGAATGCTGGCTTTTATGGACCCCAGGGACGCACCATTCGATTGAACAACAAACTTCCCCATCTCAACAAGGCATTAACCGCTTTCCAGCATAAAGACCTTCGTCTGACCAATCTAGAAATGGAAACTTCCGGCATATATGGCTTGGCAAAATTATTGGGGCACCGGGCTGTATCCCTGAATGCCATTTTGGCCAATAGAGTTACGGGGGAGTTTTCAAAAACACCCCATAAAACGGTGGAAAATCTTATTACGTGGACGTTGGAGACCCTAAGAGGGCTTCCTTCCCAATAGGCGACAACCATTATGATATAATAAAAGGCCCCGACGGTGAACGTCGGGGCCTTTTATTTGTTCCTTTTTTCCTGTCCTTGCGGGCCTACCGTATCACCACCCGTTTGGTGTGGACCTCCCCGTCCAGGGTGGCCACCACCAAGGTGTAGGTGCCACTGGGAAGGTGCACCAGGTCCATGTCATGGTAGTACCAGTGC
>JBFOLQ010000552.1:0-2372 GCA_040830145.1 Flavobacteriaceae bacterium
CACCTGCCCATACCCACTATAATGATCCATACTGGCCGTCAGCACAAAAAATAAGAACACACAAGTCCAGAATAACAGGTGCTTCACAAAACGCTTCGTAGAATAGGTGTCCAAAACTCTCATCCCAAACCCTAAAAATAATCTTTATATGGGCAAGGCTGCCGTTTTGTCTACCAACGAGGTCATTTAAAGCATGAATCCCTAAAATTTGACGGCCAACACCTTCCCCGTACCCAATAGTCCAAAACAAGGCATTCGTCTACTTTTTCAAATGTGAACCAAGCCCCATCATACATTTGGACAAAAAGGAAATCCACGTGAAATGGCATTCGGTTCCCAACTTTGGACCTCCTTCCTACGCTTCAATTCACCAAGGCCCAATAAAGGCCTTTCTGAATTGAAGAAATGGGCCCCCAATGTACCCGACACCATTTCCACAGGACGTATTTACAAACCAAAAACAACGTAAAATGAAGGGTAGCATCAAGATTGGATTTATAGGACTACTTCTAGTTCTAGTGTCAAGTATACATGGGCAAAATGTAAATGCTCAATCTGAAACTGAACAGATTTCGGAGACCATCAACCTGTACATTGAGGGAACCGCCTACGGATATCCAGAAAAGCTAAGAGAGGCCTTCATACCGGGGGCCAATATGTTTTTAGACCACAGTGACAAACCTCTTTATACCATGACCATAGAGGAATATGCCGAACGTCTTGCCAAACATTCCGAAAGGGGAAAATTCAATGGAAGAACAACAAACATTTTATCCATAGACAGGTTCCAAGGGATTGCCATGACCAAATTAGAGGTGCTTATTCCCAGCTATGGCAGAAGGTTTATAGACATGCTCTTACTCAAGAAATTGAATAATGGGTGGAAGATAATCAGTAAAACTGCAGGAAGTGAATTAAGTAAAAGGAAGGGGGATAAAGTGTTGATTGTGACCTCCAACGTTTCTCACAAAGAAAATACCGATTTCTCAACGGGCAACAGTTTTTCCGAAGTTTCAATTGCATACTTTGAATACCAAAATTCAGGGTATCACGTAGATTTTATAAGTCCGAATGGAGGGGAAATACCCCTGGCCTATATTGACCCAAATGACAGTGTTCATACATCGGCCTTGTTTGATCCGGATTTCATGTATGCCATATCCCACACAAAAAGGCCTTCCGAAATAGATCCGGATGAATATGATATCATCTTATATACTGGAGGAAGTGCCCCAATTTTTGACATCCCACAAAATATTGAAATTCAAAATATTGCAGCGCATATTTACGAACAGAACAAGGGTGTAATTGCAGCGGTGTGCCATGGAACCGCCGGCATCGTAAACATTAAAATGTCAGATGGAAGCTATTTGGTTGAAGGTAGAAATGTCAATGGGTATCCCGAAGCTTTTGAAAATAAGGAATCAAAACTCTATAAGAGCTTTCCGTTCATAATAGAAAATAAGATCCAAAAAAATGGAGGGAATTTTAAGCATGGTGAAAAAGCGAGGGAATTCCACATAATAGATGGAAGATTGGTTACCGGCCAAAATTTTCTGTCTTCAAGGGTTGTGGCCCAAAAAAGTATGGAAGTGAGCCGAAAGCATAAAACGAAAAAATAACGGGAGCGACCAGATTCCCAATAATTGTGCCCGAAAAAACAATATTCATCCATACTTGGGCCACCAAATCAGCAAAACGAAAAAGGTCACCCCATGAGACGTATCCTCTACTTATATTTACTAGGTTGCCTCACCCCCTCCTTTGGACAAAGCAGTACCATCCCCTTTGTAAGCGAAAGAATGGTAATCGATGGAACACTTGATGAATCTGTGTGGTCCGCATTACCTGAAATTACCGGTTTTCACAACTATATGCCCCCAGACGAAGGATTGTCAAAACACCAAACCCGTGTAAAACTGTTCCATGACGGTTCCTATTTGTACGTAGGGGCCATTTATGGGGATACTGAGGCCCGCATACAGACCAGCTCATTAAAAAGGGATGTTTCCATAGGCATCAGTGATGCATTTATACTCATTTTGGATACCCAGAACCAACAGCAGAATGGTTATTATTTTGCCGTCAACGGTTATGGTACCCAAGTTGATGGTCTGGTTGAACGCATAGGTGAAGGTTTTGATTTTAGTTTAAGCTGGAACACGGTTTGGAAAAGTGCCGCATCTGTTGAGGGCACCCATAAGATCTATGAGATGGCCATTCCTTTAAAAGCCCTGAACTATGAGGGAAGCCACCCAATTTTTGGAATCCAGATGTATACCCGGGACATCAAAAAAAATGCCTGGACAATCCTTACCCATGTAAAACGAAACTATCGTTTGTTCGATCTTCGGTTTACAAAGCCCTTTGCC
>JBFOLQ010000553.1:0-3159 GCA_040830145.1 Flavobacteriaceae bacterium
CAATGGATTGGGGGTGATCAAAATTGGTTTTTTTACGTGCCTCCAATGAGAGGTGGGAAAGGTCATTGTAGTATGAATCCTGGGATATTACACCTACCTCACCAACGGGCAATTGTCCAATGATTTGGTTGACCACGGTAGTTTTACCGCATCCCGTTCCCCCAGCGATGCCAATAGTGAGCATACTTGTGTTTTGTACAAAAGTAAGGAAAGGCCGTGAATGTTGAAGAGGGACGGACCTGGGTGTCTTTTGGTATGAAATGAAATGGAATAAAATGAAAGGTTGTCACTTCCGCCAACCCAAATATCCGGGTGGGATTCCTACTTTTGCCGGATGCAAAACCAACGAAAGATTTCCCAATTTGAGTTCGTCGCCTTAATGGCCTCCATGATGAGCATTGTTGCCTTGGGAATCGATGCCTTATTGCCCGCCCTTTCAAATATTGGGGAAGCCATCCATAGTTTGGACCCCACTGATAACCAATTATTGGTCACCATGATTTTTTTGGGCCTTGGCGTAGGGCAATTGTTCTTTGGTCCCTTATCTGACAGTTTTGGTAGAAAACCAATTGTATACCTAGGGTTTGCCGTTTTTTTGGTGGGAAGCATTATAAGCATTTTTTCCAAATCCCTTGAGGTTATGGTGGTCGGTCGTATTTTGCAGGGGGTGGGACTGTCTGCACCCCGTACCATTACCATTTCCATCATACGGGACCTCTATAGTGGGGATCGTATGGCTAGGGTCATGTCTTTTATTACGGCTTTTTTTATCTTGGTTCCCGTCGTGGCACCGGCTTTGGGCAAATTGATTTTGGATGCCTTTGGGTGGAAGGCCATCTTCTATTTTCAGCTCCTTTTTGCAGCCGTGATCATTTTTTGGTTTTATAGAAGGCAGGTTGAGACCTTAAAACCGGAATACAAGGTGCCCTTTACCGGACATTTGTTTGCTGACGGACTCAAGGAGCTCCTAAAGTACCCGGACGCTATTTTGTATACCTTGGTTTCCGGATTGATTACAGGTTCTTTCCTGGTCTATTTGAGTTCGGCCCAGCACGTCTTTGAGAATTTATACGGATTAAGGGAGGCCTTCCCCTATATCTTTGCTGGCTTGGCCATATCCATTGGGGTATCCACATTTATGAACGGGGCTATGGTCTTACGGTTTGGGATGCGAAAATTGGCCTTTACGGCCTTAGTGGCCTTCACGTGCGTAGGATTGGCCTATGTACTGATATTTTGGGGCAAACCCAACCCCTCGGTTTATGTCTTGGTGGCATTTTTGTCGGCCCAATTCTTCTGTTTGGGTTTTGTTTGGGGCAACCTTCGTTCATTGGCTATGGAGCCCATAGGCCATATTGCGGGGATAGGAGCTGCCATAACGGGTTTCATCTCTACCATGATATCCATACCCATTGCCAGTTTTGTGGGACGTTTTTTGAATGACAATGTATGGCCCTTATTTCTTGGGTTGGTCGTGTGTGGGGCACTTTCGGTATGTATTTTTAAAATACAGGGAAGAAATGGAATGCTTACTGCCAAAAATTGATTTGTTCTGTGTGCATGGAACATAAAAATGCCCCCTGATCAAAGGGGGCGTTTTTTCTCATAAGGATGCTACAATATTAGAATTGTGATGCTTCAGTGCTTCCCTTCATAGCGACCGTACTGGCCGTACCCGATGTTACCGTGTTCTGTACTGAATCAAAATAGGTGGTTCCCACAAAACCTTGGTGTTTTACCGCTTTAAAACCGTGCTTTTGCAGGGCAAATTCCCGTTCCTGTAATTCTGAATATCCGGCCATACCCCTTTCATTGTATGACTTGGCAAGTTCAAACATACTGGTGTTCAGTGCGTGGAAGCCAGCCAGTGTAATAAACTGGAACTTATAGCCCATGGCGGCCAAATCCTCCCTGAACGTTTCCATTTCCCCCACACTCAACTTGGCGGCCCAATTAAACGATGGGGAACAGTTATAGGCCAATAGCTTACCTGGATATTTTGCGTGTATGCCATCCGCAAATCTTTTGGCCTGCTCCAAATCAGGCGTAGAGGTCTCTAGCCAGATAAGGTCGGCATAAGGAGCATAACTCAGACCGCGGTCTATACCTTGCTCCAGGCCATTTTTCACGTAAAAGAAGCCTTCGGGAGATCGCTCTCCTGTCACAAATCTGTGGTCGCGAGGGTCAATATCACTGGTTAGGAGATTGGCGGCATCAGCATCGGTTCTGGCAATGATGATTGTGGGGATACCCATTACATCGGCAGCCAAGCGGGCGGCGATTAATTTATTAATGGCCTCTTGGGTCGGAACCAGAACCTTGCCCCCAAGGTGTCCACATTTTTTGGCCGAACTAAGTTGGTCTTCAAAATGGACCCCAGCGGCACCGTTCGCAATCATTGATTTCATCAGCTCAAAGGCGTTGAGGTTGCCCCCAAAACCAGCCTCGGCATCCGCTACTATGGGAACCAGATAGTCTTTTTCCCCACCTGCATTGTTAACGGACTGGATTTGATCGGCACGTAAAAGGGCATTGTTGATACGCTTTACCACAAGTGGAACACTGTTGGCAGGATAGAGTGATTGATCCGGGTACATTTCACCGGCCAAATTGGCATCGGCGGCCACTTGCCAACCACTTAAATAAATGGCTTCAAGACCGGCCTCTACCTCTTGTATGGCCTGATTACCGGTCAAGGCACCCAAACCGGCGACAAAATCCTGGCTATGCAGCTTGTCCCAAAGTTTTTCAGCGCCCATTCTGGCAATGGAATGCTCAATGGTATAGGACCCCTGGAGTTGCACCACCTCTTCAGCCGTGTAGGGGCGTTCTATGCCCTTCCATCTGGGATTCACTGTCCAATCGGTAATTAACGCTTGAATTTTTTCAGCTCTTTTCATAATTTTGAATTTTAACTTGATAGGAATCCCAAGGTATGTTTGCGCGTTCTTGGGATTTTTTTTATTGAATGATTATAAGGTTGCTTTCAAATTTCGTCATATGCCTTGGTGGTAAGGAATTCTTGGAACTCCTGGGCTCTCACTAGCTCATCGAACAGCGTAAAAGCTCTTTCAAATTGGGTGTTGTTCAGGTTGCCCTCACCCACGAGGTGCCTTATTTTCTCGGTTTCCTCCCCAAAAATCCTACTGTAAAGCTCTG
>JBFOLQ010000554.1:0-5791 GCA_040830145.1 Flavobacteriaceae bacterium
ATCTAGGGCATCAAAGAATCCCATCCGGATATGTGGAGGATGCTGACCTTGCACCCTTCTTTGAGTTTCTTCAATATACCTATGGTACTACGGATATTGTCAAAAATATGTCCAATGAACAATTGTTCTTGGACCATGATATGATTGCCAATCTGGATTTGGGCCAGGACGAGGTGCAGGAAACCATGGCCGCTGAGCTTATTAAGTTAAGACACGTTGACAAGGTATACACCGCCGGACAAATGTGGGCCAATGAGTATACGGAGGGAATCCCCTATATTCTTCAAAACGGGTATAACCAAAAGCGTTCCGGTGATATTTTGATGGTCCTCAAACCTGGGACCATCGCCTATCCGCGAACGGGCTCTACCCATGGCTCCCCCCAGATATACGATACCCATGTCCCCTTATTGTTTTACGGAAAGGGAATAAAAAGGGGCAGTACCTTTGAGCGTACGGAAATCCCTGATATTGCCCCTACCATTGCTGCATTATTGGGCATTGCCTTTCCCAATGGTACCACAGGCAGGCCTTTGGTGGAGGTGCTCAAAAACTGATATGAAGGGCGAACATCCCATTGGTGTTTTTGACTCAGGTGTGGGCGGTACTTCCATTTGGAGGGAAATAAGGGCCCTACTGCCCTATGAATCCACTTATTATTTGGCCGACAGTGCCAATGCCCCTTACGGCAACCGCCCCAAGGAAGAGATAATTGCCTTGAGTATCAAGAATACCGAATTTCTTCTGGAAAGGAATTGTAAGTTGATTGTGGTTGCCTGTAATACCGCTACCACCAATGCCATTTCCGTGTTAAGGGAGCGGTATAAGGTTCCCTTTATTGGGATTGAGCCTGCCATAAAACCAGCTGCCTTGCACTCCCGATCAAGAACCGTGGGGGTCTTGGCCACCAAAGGGACCCTGACCAGCCAATTGTTCCATAGTACGGTACGGGACCATGCCTCAGGGATAACCATTGTTGAACAAGTGGGTACGGGCTTGGTGCCCTTGATAGAACAGGGTATGGAGAAATCCCCGGAAACACGGAAGTTGTTGGGAAAATATTTGGATCCAATGATTAAGCAGGGCATTGATTACTTGGTCTTGGGCTGTAGCCACTATCCGTATTTGATTCCCGTACTCAAGGAACTATTGCCCCGTGGGGTGCAGATTATCGATTCAGGTGAGGCGGTGGCAAGGCAGACCCAGGCCGTTCTGGAACATAAAGACCTTCTGAACAAAGTTTCCCAATCGGCCTTCCACAGGTTTTACTCAAATAAGGATAAAGCAATCCTACACAGACTGGTGGGTGATATGGGGCATGTGTCCGTTGAGGAGGTCATTTTCTGACGTAGGTCAAGAATGTAAATGCGTGTGCATGCCGTTCATCAGCAGGATGGTGCTCCTCAAATACCAATTCCCATTTTTCTTTGTCGATTGTTGGAAAAAAGGTATCAGCGTCCCCAAAGGAAGCATGTACCCTTGTCAGTTCAATTTTATCGGCATGTTTTTCGAAACGGGCATAAATTTCCCCACCCCCGATCACATAGGTGGTTTTATCCTCTTTAACCATCTCCAAGGCCTTTCTGATGGAATGTACCACATGGCAATCCTCATGGGAAACCCTATATTTTCGTTTTCGGGTAATAATGATATGGGTACGTTTTGGTAAGGGCTTGGGCAAGCTCTCAAAGGTCTTTCTGCCCATAATGATCTTATGACCCATCGTTAATCTTTTGAACCGTTTAAAATCATTTGGCAGATGCCATAACAGTTCATTGTCCTTGCCGAGGGCATTGTTTTCGCTGGCCGCTGCAATTAGGGTCAACCCATGATTTTTTTTCCGTTGGGGCATGTATACTGGCTATGGCCCAAATATATATGAAATCAAGGACATCCCTACCATGGCCGAGGGTATGGGACCGTTGTTCCATAGGAAAATGAAAAAGAAGGGGATACGTACAATAATCTGACTCTTAGTGAGTTGTTAATTTTGTAACCATAGGATAAAAAATTGTGCAGGACAAAAAAAGGTTATTAAAATATTACGAAATCAATAAAAGTAACATTGTTAATTGTGTGTACGTATTTTAATACAATAGCTTTGTACAAAATTTGAATGGAAAATAATTTGATATGGCTATTAAGAAACAATATCTAAAAAGCAAGCCGGTTTGCAAGGTGACTTTTACGGTGCCCGCGGAGGAAGCAAAAAAAGTTGCTGTTGTAGGCGATTTCAATAATTGGAACCCGAAAGGCAGCACCTTGAAGAAATTAAAGAATGGTACCTTTAAGGGTACTTTTGACCTTCCCAAGGAACAAAGTTTTGAGTTCAGGTACTTGGTGGATGGGGAATATGTGAACGATGCCCAAGCGGACCGATACCAGTGGAATGATTATGCGGGTACTGAGAATGCTGTAATAGAATTGTAAATCCCTACAATACCTAAAAAATAGCCCTGGCCGTAGCGGTCAGGGTTTTTTGTTTGCCCAAAGTCAAACGGAGGGGGCGTAAATGGGAAGGTTAAAACTAAAGGTGGTGCCCTCATCAGGTTTGCTCAACACCTTTATCTTGGAATTGTGAATGTCCATTATCTTACGCACTATGGCAAGGCCAAGACCTGCACCTTCCTTTTCCTCACCGGTCTTGGTTTGTCTATAGCGCTCAAAAACCAGGCTTTGATGCTCCTTGGCAATACCGGGTCCGTTGTCTTGGATAAGGATTTCAACTTCCTTGGGCCCATGTTCGATCTTGATTTTGACCATCCCCTCCTTGGGGGTAAATTTCAGAGCGTTGTCCATAAGGTTTTGTATGGCCCTTTCCACTAATGAGATATCGGCGAAGACCAGGGGTGGGGTTTTGTCCATTTCAAGACTGAGGTCAATATTTTTTTCGCTGGCCAGGATTTTGTAATTCCTGTGGATGTCATTGACCAGTTCACTGATTAAAAATGGTTCTTTTTTGGGTTGAATTTGATTGGCCTCCAACTTTGAATATTCGAAAAGCTGTGATATTAATTTGGAAAGTCGTTCACTACTCCTGTTGATGGTCATTAAGTATTCTGACCGCTCCTTGGGGGTAAAGGTCCCATCCTTCATTTGTAGGGTCTCAATATATCCCTGTATAATGGATAGTGGGGTCCTTAGATCATGGGATATGTTGGCAATCAGCTCTCTCCTCATTTTTTCGAGGGACTTTATTTTTTCGATGTCGACCAGGATGGTCTCGGCCATATTGTTATAGGTCTCGGCAACCCCGGAAAGATCTGTCTTCTCTGAGGTGTCAATCCTATAGTGGAGGTCCCCTTCCTTAAAACGTTGGGCCGCGTAGGCAATCTCCCTTAGGTTCTTGGTAAGGTACCATATCATAAAGATGCCCAATAGGGCGCTAAAGAGTAGGGTTAGGATAGACCCTCCCAACCCCAGTTTTAGGAAGTAGCTGTCAGAGAGCATGTCCCGGGCGTGCAGGTAATCCTCGCCAGCCAAGATAATGTAGATATAACCTTCTTGCCCATTCTTATTGAATCGGGCGGCTGAGAATACCTTTTTTTTGCCGGGATTTCTGGGATCGTCACCCAAGATGTACTGTTGTCCCCCTTGGGCGATAAACTGGTCCAAAGGTGTGAGGTCTATTTGGGTATCGGGCTGTTTCTTTCCATCGGGATCTAATACCACCGAATACCGAATGGTTCCTTTTACATCCAATAAATACACCTCAATGGCCCTATTGACGGCCATCATATCATGCATGATATCCCCAAAAAGGGCCTTGTTGATATTCCCATCCCCGTCAAACGGACTTTCGTCCACAAATTTTTCGTCAATCAGATCCTGGGCAAGGTTGGCATGCAGGCGTTGGGTGGTTTCATAGAAATAATTATTGCTCAGATAGATGGAGGCAACCGTATAGCAGATGCCGGCCAATATCAAAACCCCCAAAAATGTCAGGGAGAGCTTTACTATGAGTCGGTTTGAGAGTAATTTGTTGTTCATGGCTCTTCATTGAATTTATAGCCAACGCCCCAGGTGGTCAGAATATATTTTGGGTTTCCCATATCGGGTTCTATTTTGGACCGAAGGCGATTTATATGGGAATTGACCGTATGCTCATAGCCCTTGAAGTCGTAGCCCCAAATAAGGTTCAGCAATTTGGCGCGGTCAAAGCTTTTTCCTGGGTTTGAGGCCAGTAGTACCAAGAGTTCAAACTCCTTTGGGGAAAGTTCCACCCGATCACCGTTGACCACTACCTTTCGCCGATCGATATCTATGGTAAGGGAACCATATTGAAGCGCCTTTCCATTGGCAGGGTCGGTCTCTTTCTCGGTGTGGAGCTTTTCCCTGCGAAATATGGCCTTTACACGGGCTATAAATTCCCGAATGCTAAAGGGCTTTGTTAGATAGTCATCTGCCCCAATCTCTAAGCCCAGTACCTTATCAATCTCCTCTGACTTGGCCGTGAGCATCAAAATAGGGGCGTGTATGTTCTTGGCCCTAATTTTTTGACAGATTTCAATGCCATCCATTTCTGGGAGCATCACATCCAAAATAATGAGGTCGGGATTTGATGTAATGGCCTTTTCCAATCCCAAGGCCCCGTTATGTTCATAGGTGACCTGACATCCCAGATCACTTAGGTGGATTTCTAGAAGACGTACAATTTCTATATCGTCCTCAATAATTAGTACTTGCTTCATTGACGGGCTAAATAATATCTAAAGTATCACAAAAAGATCACCGATGCATGGCAAAAAATGCAATCCAAATTTGCCCTGAGGTGCCCAAGAGGGTGTGTACGGATGAAATTACAATATAATTATCATAAAATCAGTGTTTTAAAATATTTATGATTTTGTGATTCTTTCGTAATACACATGGACTTCCTTTGCTAAAACTTTAAAAAATCAAAAATGAAGAAAATTAAATTGATGACTGTTATATGTGGACTGGCCTTGATTGTGGCCTCGTGTTCCAACGATGATGATGATGCCCCCTCAAAAAGTAATTTGACCTTGAATATTTCAGGGTTGGAGGACCTAGGTGAGGATTATGCCTATGAAGGATGGATCATGGTCAATGGTAGCCCGAAATCAGCGGGAATCTTTACGGTCAATGGCAATGGTGAACTATCCACAAGTTCCTTTGAAATTGACAGTGGGGACTTGGCCATTGCCACAGCTTATATTTTGACTATTGAACCAAGCCCTGATACTGATCCAGCCCCTAGTGATGTCCATATTTTGGCGGGTGACTTTTCTGGAAATTCAGCCAGTATTACAGTGGACCACGGTGCGGCCATTGGTACGGATTTTACGGCGGCCACGGGCAAATACATCCTCGCCACTCACACTGACGGGGGCTCCATGTCAGATGAATTGAGTGGAGTATGGTGGTTGGATCCAACAGCAGGACCTGGTGCCGGGTTGGACTTGCCGACCTTGCCCGCAGGGTGGAAATATGAAGGCTGGGCGGTAATAGATGGTACCCCCGTTACCACGGGGACGTTTACCTCTGCTACCGGAATGGATGATTTTGACGGATTCAGCGGTATGATGGCCGGACCGGCGTTTCCTGGGGAGGATTTTTTGATGAATGCCCCCTCAGGCTTGACTTTTCCAACGGATTTGTCCGGAGGTACCGTGGTCATATCTGTTGAGCCCAGTCCGGATAACAGTGCAGCCCCCTTCCTACTAAAACCTCTAGTGGGCATGGTACCCGCAGGGGCCGCCGATCATACACCCTATGATATGGGCAATAATGCTTCGGCCACAAATCCTTCTGGTACCGTAACGCGATA
>JBFOLQ010000555.1:0-3852 GCA_040830145.1 Flavobacteriaceae bacterium
ATGCGGTATTCTTCATTTCATGGAATTTGGGGCAAAGCTATAGAAATAATCACTACTGTCCGAAACTTTTGAAAATAGACTGTTGCACTGCTAGAGTATAGAAAAAAGACTAATGAACATCAGTTGATTATGAATTTTTTGCGCTTTGGAACGGTGAAATTCAAAAAAATTATCTTTTTGGTCAAAAAGCCAAGTTTTTCAGATAGGTTTATTTTTAATCTACTGAAAATCAAAAAGTCTTTGTTCTTTCGTCTTCAAGCGACCAGTGCTGAGCCTGTCGAAGCAAGCGGTCTTATGTCCAATTTTCGGATACTTGTGAGAAATAATAAAGAATCGGGAAACCATTTCATGGGAATACGATTACTTTTCCCAAAAGCATCTTTAGGTCAAAAGAAAGTCCTTTAATTCTTCATAATTTGTTATGTCAATAAAGGTTTTTTCCCTTTTCATCACCTTTTGGATCTGCGGTGGCATATGGGGTGCTACGCCCAATACTTTGGATACTACCGGAAGAAATTTTATAGGATGTGCCGTCTCCAGAAAAATACCATGGGTATTGGGATGTGCTTCCTGGTATTTTTTGAGCCCCAAATACCCTACAGCTCCATGGGGGTCTGCCATATATCCATAATGGTGATGAAGATCTTGCATGGCTTCCTTGGTTTCTTTGTCCGTAAAGGAATAGGCGGTGAGATGTTGCCCCAGCCTTTGAAAATCCGTTCCATAGAGATGTCTGATGCGTACAAAATTGCTGGGGTCAGATACGTCCATGGCATTGGAGATGGTTGGTTGGGTAGGGGATGGATCGTAGGTTGACGATGCCATGAAACGTGGAATGGTGTCATTTACATTGGTGGCTGCAATAAAATGGGATACCGGCATTCCCAGTCTCTGGGCCATCATGCCCGCACAGATATTGCCAAAGTTTCCGGAGGGCACGGAAAATACAATTTCCCTTCCATTGCTTTGGGCCTGTTGATAGGCAAACAGAAAATAGAACATCTGCGGGAGCCAACGGGCCACATTGATACTGTTGGCCGAGGTCAACTTTCTTTTTTCAGTAATGGATCTATCCAAAAAGGCTGTCTTTACCATATCCTGGCAATCATCAAAGGTGCCATCCACCCGAAGGGCGGTGATATTTTGACCCAAAGTGGTCAATTGGCGCTCCTGTATATCACTTACCTTCCCTTTGGGGTATAGGATGACCACATTTACACCGGTAACGCCTAAAAAACCATTGGCCACGGCTCCTCCGGTATCTCCTGAGGTAGCTACCAAAACGGTAACCTCCCCATCGTTTGCAGTAGAGAAGTATCCCAGGCATTGGGCCATGAAACGGGCACCCACATCCTTAAAGGCCATAGTGGGACCATGGAACAACTCCAATGTACTTACATTTTCTTCAATAGGAATCAGGGGAAAATCAAAATCGAGCACCTTGGATAGAATCCCTTTCAGAATATCTTCAGGAATGGTATCCCCCACAAAAGGGCATATGGCCTCAAGAGCGATTTCAAACTTTGAGAGTTTTTCGATTCCGCTAAAAAAGGAACTGGGCAAAGGAGTGATAATTTCAGGGAAATAGAGCCCCCGATCGGGGGCTATCCCAGATATGACCGCTTCTTTAAAGGAAACCTTGGGAGCTGTATTGTTGAGACTATGGTATTTCATTGCTTTGTTGTTCGTTGTTGGTCACTTGTACTTTAGACACATATTCATAGCTCCTTGATTCCCATTGGATTTACCTTGGAAACATGTACATCAAAATCCAACCCGGTCCTTTGGTATACCTGGGTCATGGCATGGCCCACTTTTTGGGCAATTTCCTCCCCCTTGGAAAGGGCGAATATGGAAGGCCCGGAACCCGAGATACCAGACCCTAGGGCCCCTGCCTTTTCCACTTCGTTCTTTACATTCTCGAATTCAGGAATCAAAATGGAACGCACCGGTTCTATAATATAATCATGCAGCGATCGGGAAATAAGGCCATAATCCTCGGAATAGAGCCCTGCAATCAACCCTCCCAAATTACCCCATTGCCGTATTCCTTGATCAAGGGTGATATGGGTACGCAGTATTTTTCTGGAGTCCGCCGTCTTTACCTCTATTTGCGGGTGTACCACGGTTGCATAGAGATCATTGGGCGTGTGAATGGGTACAACGTCCAATGGTTCGTAACTGCGCACCAAGGTAAACCCACCATAAAGTGCAGGCGCTACGTTATCCGCATGGGGGGTACCACTGGCCAATGCTTCACCTTGCATGGCAAATTGTACGAGTTCCCGCTTGGAAAAGGGATTGCCCAACAATTCGTTTATGGCCCATACGGCCCCTGCGGCACTGGCGGCACTACTGCCAATACCACTACCGGGCTTTATCCTTTTATGGATTTCAATGTCAAATCCGCCATGGTGACCGGCTTTTTCCAAAAGGGCCATTCCCGCCACCCCTGCAACGTTTTTATCAGTTTCCAAGGGAAGGTCCTGGCCCTTGATGTTAGAGATGGAAATCCCCTTACTTTCCGTCTTACGAACTATCATCACATCCCCCACGGAATCCAGGGCGACGCCCAATACATCAAAACCACAGGATACATTGGCGATGGTGGCCGGACAGAATACCTTTAGTTCACTTTTGACCATTTTTTGTCTTTTAAAAACGTATCATCGAAGAGTGTTGGCTATCCCATATTCCCAATTCGGATAATATCGGCAAAGATACCCGATGCCGTTACTTCGGCCCCTGCTCCGGCCCCTTTGATGATCAGGGGCTGGTCTGGGTAACGTTCCGTATAGAACAATACAATATTATCACTTCCCTCCAAATGGTAAAAATCATGCCCAGGGGTTATTTCCTGCAGCCCCACATGGGCTTTTCCGTTTTGAAACGAGGCCACATATTTCAATCGAGCATTTGCTTTTTTTGCGTTGGCATACAATGCCTGGAACGACGTTTCATGTTCCTTTAGGGACGCATAAAAATCATCATTGGAATGGGTATCCAAGCTTTCTTTGGGCAAAAAGGATTGGTTGTCTATGTCGGCCAGTTCCAGTTGATGTCCACTCTCCCGGGCCAGAATTAATATTTTTCGCATGACATCAATTCCGCTGAGATCTATTTTGGGGTCTGGCTCCGTATACCCCTGCTCTTGGGCTTGCTTGACCACATCATGAAAAGTAATGCCCTCATTAAAATTATTGAACACAAAGTTGAGGCTCCCTGATAGGACAGCCTGTATTTCCAAGATGGTATCACCTGAGGCCACCAGGTTTTTGAGGGTGTCCAAAATGGGGAGTCCGGCCCCCACATTGGTCTCAAATAGAAAAGGGGCGTTATACGATTGGGAGAGCCTTTTGATTTCGTTATAATGGGCGTATTCCGAGGAACACGCAATCTTATTGCAGGTGACGACCGCAATACTATTTTTGAGATAATCACCATATGATTCTGAAACCGCACTACTGGCCGTATTGTCAACAAAGATGCTGTTGCGCAAATTCATTTTTTTGACGGCGTCAAAAAAGGCACCATTCTTACTTGTTTGCCCTTTTTCCAGCAATGATTGCCAATCTGCCACGGAAATACCATCCCCATCAAAATGCATTTTGGTGGAGTTGCCTATGCCCACTACCCGAAGGTTCATTTTTAAATGCTTCCTCAGGTATTCCTGTTGTTTGGCAATTTGCCCCAATAACTTAGAGCCCACATTACCAACACCCATCACAAAAAGGTTGATTTGTTTGATGTTCTCCTCAAAGAATTCCTCATGAAGTGCATTCAGGGCCTTTTTCACATTATCTTCCTTGATAACGGCAGAAATATTACGTTCAGAGGCACCTTGGGCAATGG
>JBFOLQ010000556.1:0-8681 GCA_040830145.1 Flavobacteriaceae bacterium
AGCAAACATACCACCGATATCAAGGAAAGGGATTTGGTTCAATTGAACATTGATGTAGGGCAACGTGGTGTTGGGGGTGACAATAGCTGGGGTGCCAAACCCCAGGAAAAGTATATGTTGAAGGGAAATAAGGAGCATCGGTATACCTTTTACCTGGTGCCCTTTGCCAAGGGAAATCAACAGTTGTATTGGGATTATTTTAAACAACTGTCCATAATGCCTGTTGAGGGCCATTGAATGGCTTGGGGAAAAGTGGGAAACTAAATTGAGCGGAGATGAATATTTTAAAAGTAGCATTCTTAGGGATGAGTATTGCCATCCATTCGGTAAATGCTCAGCATTCATCAATAGACATTATTCCAAGACCCCAGAAGATAATGGTAGGTAAGGGTGTGTTTGTGATGGATGGACAAACAAAAATTGTGGCTTCCAAGGAAAGTTACGGGCAGGCAATGGCATTGAAACAACATCTTGAAAAGGGAATTCGGGGAAGCATGGGGATAGTTGGTCCAGATGACAAGGGTGATATAAAGTTTGAGTTGGATGAAGGGCTTTCGGAAGAAGCGTATACCTTAAGGATAACAAAGAAAGAAATTAGTATTGCTGCCTCCTCAAGTAAGGGATGGTTTTATGGTGTTGAGAGTCTAAAGCAGCTCTTTCCCACTGATATTAATTTTTCAATGGTCAGGGCTGATGCCATGGAACTTCCCGTTTTGGAGATTGATGACGCTCCACAATTTCGGTGGAGGGCTTTTATGTTGGATGAAGGTAGATACTTTAAGGGTAAAAGGCAGGTATTTAAGCTTTTGGATGAAATGGCCAGACTCAAAATGAATGTTTTTCACTGGCATTTGGTTGATGATCAGGGCTGGCGTATTGAAATCAAAAAATACCCACTGCTCACTGAGGTAGGGTCAAAACGACCTAGTACGCAGGTAGGGCCAAAAAAATGGAAGAGTAAGATACAGTCTGGGGTTCCACATGAGGGATTTTATACCCAAGAAGATCTTAAAGAAGTGGTACGGTATGCGGAAGAACGGAATATTACCATTATTCCTGAAATTGAGATGCCAGGTCATTCTTCGGCGGCCATCGCCGCATACCCATGGTTGGGGACACTGGGAAAGGAAATAACGGTTCCCATATGGTTTGGGGTAAGTGAGGATGTCTACAATGTGGCAGATCCCAAGGTCTATGGTTTTCTCACCGATGTACTGGACGAAGTGATGGATATTTTTCCTTCTGAAGTCATACACATTGGGGGTGATGAGGCCAAATATACCCATTGGGAGAAATCAGATTACATTAAAAAATATATGGAGGAAAACAATCTCGAAAGCTTTGCTGACCTCCAAGTGGATTTTACCAACAAGATTTCCCAATATCTGGAAGGTAAGGGGAGACGAATGATGGGTTGGAATGAGATTTTGGGACATAATGTGCACGAGTACCAATCAGAAAGGGATGCTGGCGCTGAAATTGAATTATCAAAAAAGGCCGTGGTCCATTTTTGGAAAGGGGATATTGCACTGTTGTCCCAAGCTGCCGAAATGGGGTATGATATAGTTAATTCAATACACTCAGAGACCTATCTGGATTATTCATATGAACGTATTCCCCTTAAAAAGGCTTACGACTTTAATCCTATCCCCGAAGGATTGGATGAAAAATACAGTGACCAAATTCAGGGTGTTGGCTGTCAAATGTGGGGGGAGTGGATTCCTACGAGTGGTTATATGGACTACATGGTCTTTCCCAGGATTGCCGCTTATGCCGAAGTGGGATGGACAAAACCTGGGAATAAAAATTGGGAAGACTTTAATCGGGCGCTAAAAAAAATGGAACTGTCTTGGAAACAGAAGGGAATTTATTTTGCCCCTGCCTCAGAAGTAGGAAAAGAATAAGATATGGCGCAAATGGTATTGAAAAAGACCATACAGGTAGAATATAGGGATAAGCAATCCAAGGAATGGGGATGAATAAAATACACCTTAAGGGCTTGTTGTTTTATGTGGTAATGACCACTATGTTGGCACCTCAGTTCCTTAAAGGCCAATCAAAGGGAAATGAAAGTGACAGGCCAAATATTGTGGTGATTTTGGCGGATGATTTGGGCTTTGGGGATTTGGGATTCAATGGGAGCAAACAATTATTGACACCCAATCTTGATGCCTTGGCCGCATCGGGGATTGATTTTGAACAGGGCTATGTTTCGGCACCGGTTTGTAGTCCGTCCCGAGCAGGAATGTTAACGGGCAAGAATCAGGTAGAATTTGGTTTCGACAATAATTTAAGTACCAACCAGATGGGATTTGATCCTGCCTATAGGGGCTTGCCCGTGTCGGAGAAGACGATTGTTGAGTATCTTGGGGAATTGGGATATGTCACAGGTTTGATAGGAAAATGGCATTTGGGGTATGCTCCCCAATTTCACCCAACCAAGCGCGGGTTTGATGAGTTTTGGGGCTATTTGGCCGGAGGGCACGATTATTTCCGCTCGGAGTCCGATGGTAAAGGGTATTTGGCCCCTATTCAATGTAATTTCAAAACACCTGGGGAAATCACCTATTTAACCGATGATAAAGGAAGTGAATGTGTAGATTTTGTTAGGAGACACAAAGGGGAACCATTTTTTTTGTTTGCATCCTTCAATGCCCCACACACACCGATGCAGGCATTGGGGAAAGACCTAGAATTGTTTGCGCACATAGAGGATGAAAAACGACGAACCTATGCCGCCATGGTATATCGATTGGATGTGAACGTGGGTCGAATTGTCAAAGCCTTGGAAACGGAAGGGTTACGGGAAAAGACCCTCATCGTGTTTCTCAGCGATAATGGTGGCCCCGTGGATAGCAATGGTTCCTGTAACGCTCCATACAATGGTCAAAAGGGTATTCTATTGGAAGGGGGTGTCCATGTACCCTTTGTTATAAGTTGGCCGGGAACCTTGCCCAAAGGCAAAAAATACCAACATCCGGTTTCATCTTTGGATCTGGCCCCTACTTTTTTAAGCTTGGCAGGAGGTAAAGTATCGCCCAACATGTTCTCCGGGGTGAATCTTATGCCCTTTGTCAAAAAGAAAGGTCATGGAGATAAGCCCCACGAATCACTCAAATGGCGATTTACCATCAGTGGTGCCATACTTGAAGATGGATGGAAATTGATACGATTACCTGATAGGTTGCCTATGTTATACCATCTCCCGACGGATATGTCAGAGCAAAAGGACCTGTCCATGGAGAATCTCGAAAAAACCGAGGAGCTTTTGGGGAAACTGGGACAGTGGGATGTAGGATTGCCCCATCCCCTGTTTTTGGAGGGGGCCGAATGGAAAAAAAGACAGTTGCAATTGTATGATGCAACCTATCCCCTGGAACAGCCTGTCAGGGAAAAATAAACTTGTTCAAAACCAGATAAACACAAAACACATGAGACATCATTTTTTGCGCATTGCGATTATTTTAATACTGCTACCGGTATCCTGTAAGGAAAGGAAACAACAACCCGTGGCCATGACGACCGATGCTACGCCCAAAAAACCAAATGTCATTGTCATTTTGACGGATGACCAAGGATATAAGGACGTAGGTTTTAACGGGTCTACGGATATACCAACGCCCAATCTTGACCGAATTGCCCAAAACGGTATGGTCTTTACCAACGGATATGTTAGTTACGCGGTATGTGGGCCAAGCCGCGCCGGATTGATTACAGGGCGTTATCAGGACCGGTTTGGGTTTAGTAGAAACCCGTTGTTCGCTCCAAAGGATTCCTTACAGGGCCTTCCACTATCGGAGGAGACCATGGCAGATGTTCTGAAAAAAGCGGACTATAGAACCATGGCCATAGGTAAATGGCATTTGGGCGCGCATCCAACACAAAGACCTTTGAAACGAGGGTTCGATGAGTTTTTTGGGTTCCTTACGGGAGGACACAGGTATTTTCCAGAGGAATGGACCTTGGCTGATATTTCAGAAGTGAAGGCCCATAACCAGGCGTACAGGACCAAACTATTGAAAAATGAACAACGAATTGAGGAACAGGAATACCTCACAGATGCGTTATCCCGGGAAGCGGTAGATTTTGTGTCACGCCATGCGGAAAGACCCTTTTTTCTGTATTTGGCCTACAACGCACCACATACACCCCTGCAGGCCACCCAGAAATACTTGGATAGGTTTCCAAATTTAGAAGGAAAAAGAAAGACCTACGCTGCCATGGTCAGTGCCGTAGATGATGGGGTAGGCCTTTTGCTCAACAAAATTGAGGAATTGGGCATCAGTGACAACACCATGGTCTTCTTCCTTTCGGATAATGGTGGGCCGGAACGCAGCAATGCTTCTGATAATGGATTGCTACGGGAAGGAAAAGGCTCTTTCTATGAAGGGGGTATTCGGGTACCCTTTGCCGTACAATGGCCCTCGGTCATTCCCAAGGGGGTAAAATATGAGTATCCCATTATCTCATTGGACATTTTTGCGACCGCTGCTGCCCAGGCCGGAGCTTCCCCCAAAAATAATATTGACGGTGTGGATCTAATACCTTACCTCACGGGAGAGAACGATCAACGGCCCCATCAGCGACTCTTCTGGCGGAACTATAATGATAATGCCGTGGTCTTGAGGGAAGGTGATATTAAGCTCGTACGGGACAAGAAAGGCAACAGTGGTCTCTATGACGTAAAAGCTGATATGGGAGAGACCAATGCATTGAATGATGATGAAACATTTAATCGCCTGATGCAAGCACATACCAAGTGGAACCAGGCCAACACAGATCCTATTTTTATGGGGTTAAAACAGAACAACGAATACAACCAATTGAACCCGGACCGTTTTACCAATGGGGAAAAATATTGATGAAAAACGTCGATAAGTCCATTAAAAATAACTTCGTAAAGAGATATTAAAAACAAATGATACTGAACACTATGGCATACATTCTAAAACACCGTTTCCCTATACTGCTTATGGCTTTTTTGTTTATGGTCTTTGCTTGTAAGGAAGACAAAAAGGAAGGAAAGGATGAAAAACAGCACCCAAAACCAAATGTGGTATTGATTTATGCCGATGACCTGGGCTTTGGGGATTTGAGCAGTTATGGAGCCACTGAATTACCTACGCCGAACATTGACCGCATTGCCAATGAAGGGATACGGTTCACCAATGGGTATGCTACCTCCGCTACCTGTACCCCCAGTAGATATGCTTTATTGGCAGGGGAATATCCCTGGCGAAAAAAGGCGGCCATCCTTAGGGGGAATGCCCCATTGATTTTTGATGTTTCCAAACCGACCATGGCCACTATGTTTCAGCGGGCGGGCTATAAAACAGCCGTCATTGGTAAATGGCATCTCGGTCTTGGGGAAGGAGGTGAGCAGATGGACTGGAACCTGCCCATATCCCCAAGTCCAAATGATGTGGGATTTGACTATTCCTTTATTTTGGCCTCCACCAATGATCGGGTGCCAAGTGTTTATGTTGAAAATGATAAGGTTGTTGGACTTGATCCCCAAGATCCCATACAAGTTAGCTATAAAGAGAATTTTGAGGGGGAACCCACGGGAAGTGAAAATCCAGAAATGCTCAAATTACATCCGAGCCACGGGCATGATATGAGTGTTCACAACGGAATTTCAAGAATAGGATATATGAAGGGGGGGAAATCTGCCCTGTGGATCGATGAGGATATGGCCGATACGGTCTTGGTCCGTTCCCAAAAATTTATAACTGAAAATAAGGATAAGCCCTTCTTCTTGTTTTATTCATTACATCAACCACATGTACCCAGAACACCGCATTCCAGGTTTGTGGGCACATCGGGAATGGGACCTAGGGGAGATGCCATTCTTGAGGCTGATTGGTGCGTGGGACAATTGTTGGATACCCTGGATTCCTTGGGTTTGACTGAAAATACCATTGTGGTTTTTTCAAGTGACAATGGCCCTGTCCTCGATGACGGTTATCAGGATGATGCAAATGAAAAGTTAGGTGATCATACTCCTGCTGGTCGTTTAAGGGGGGGCAAGTATAGCCTTTTTGATGCAGGGGCGCATGTACCCTTTATGATTCGATGGCCTGGGACCATTGCCCCACAGCAGTCCAATGCCTTGGTAAGTCAAATGGATTTATACGGTTCATTTGCCAAACTGGTGGGCCAAGAAAACAGTAGTGGGGATAGTAAGGACTTGTCAGGGGCATTTTTGGGGAAGTCCCCAAAAGGTCGGGAGTCCCTGGTATTGGAAGCAACGGGCAGACTGTGTTTTAGAAAAGGGGATTGGGTCTTGATACCTCCCCATCAAGGGAGACCCAAGACCAACAAATGGGTAAACATAGAAACGGGAAATTCAGATGAATACCAGTTGTACAATCTTTTGGAAGACCCCTCCCAGGAACATAATTTGGCGACAGAAAATCCTGGGAAGGTACAGGAAATGGAAAAAGAATTGATGGCATTGAAAAAATAATGATTTTGGGTACGGGACATGGTTTTTGTAGGGCCCTGTGGATTTTTTCCCTTTTGGGTCTTTTGGGATGTCAATCCAAAAGAGACCATACGAGGCCCAACATTCTATTGATAGTGGCCGACGATTTGGGTTGGGGGGATGTTGGTTTCAATGGACAGGAAAGGATAAGAACCCCAAATATTGATTTCTTGGCCAAAAACGGAATGGTTTTCAATAGAATGTATGCCGGAAGTACGGTCTGCGGACCGTCCAGAGCCAGTCTGATTACGGGGATGCATACGGGACATGCTACTGTCAGGGGTAATCCCAGATGGACCTTGAGCGGTACCCCGGTTGACTTTGATCCTGCTGAGGTCACGGTGGCTGAAGTACTGAAACAGGCCGGATACAAAACGGGAATGATTGGAAAATGGGGACTTTCTGAAAACTTAAATGGTACCCAACCCAACAGACAGGGGTTTGACTATTTTTATGGCTTCAATAAGCATCTGCCGGCCCATCATTATTATCCAGAGCATGTGTGGGAAAACGATTCCCTGGTTCAAATAGTTCAAAACAATACCCAGAAGAAGCAAGGGACGCATGTACAGGAACTGTTTACCAAAAAGGCTCTGGGGTTTTTTGATGAGCAAAAAGGTGATGCCCCATTCTTTTTGTATTTGGCCTATACCACTCCCCATTTTGAGTTGACTATTCCCGCTGTTCACAAAAGACAGTATGATACCCTTGGTTGGCCCCTTAGAAAAATGAAGCCTGGACATTATTTGCATGATGAAAACGGCCATGTCACCTATGCTGCCATGGTGAGCAAAATGGATGATGACATCGGTAGGTTGATCCAACACCTGAAGGAAAATGACCAGTATGAAAATACGCTGGTCATTTTTACCAGTGACAACGGCCATGAATATGATAAACTGGAAGCAGGGTTTTTTGACAGCAATGGACCATACAGGGGGAGGAAACGGGATTTATATGATGGAGGTATCCACGTGCCATTTGTGGCTTTTTGGCCCCACCACATTAAAAAGGGCAGTACCTCGGATCACCTTGCGGCTTTTTGGGATATAAAGGCCACCTTGGGAGCATTGGCGGAAGCACCACTTCAGGAACCTTCCGATGGTATTTCCTTTTTACCTACACTATTGGACCGGGATGACCAAAGATCACATGAATATCTATACTGGGAGTTCAATGAACATAAGGGTCCGGTTCAGGCCTTGCTCAAGGGGCATTGGAAATTGCTCCATTTTGTTGAGTCCGGTGTTTTTGAGTTGTATGACCTAAAGACAGATCCATCGGAGGTAGCCAACGTAAGGGAAATGTACCCTGAACTGCTGGATGAACTTAAAAAGACACTGGCGACGGCACGGACAGATCATCCTGAATTTCCTTTGACAAAAAGACCACGCCCATGGAAAAAATAAGACTACTGATATTTTTTATTTGTGGCATATCCGTTTTGGGGTGCCGACCCGAACAAAAGCAAGAAAATAAACGTCCCAACATTGTGTGGATCATGTTAGAGGATTGGGGGTACCAATTATCGTGTTATGGAGAACCCGGAATACAGACCCCTAATGTAGACCGATTGGCGGCCGAAGGGATGTTGTATGTCAATTCCTTTTGTACAGCTCCGGTTTGTTCCCCTAGTCGATCCGCCATGATGACCGGTTTTCATCAGAATTTCATTGGCGCCCACCAACACCGAACGGCCAAAAAGTTTGGAATGCCCAAAAAGAATCTGCCAGAGGGGATACGGCCCATCACATCCTATCTCAGGGATGCGGGTTACCATAGGGTCTTGATGCAAAGTAAGAAGACAGATCTTAATTTTATACATGGAGACCTCTTTGATAGCAATGATTGGAAGAATAGGGAGGTAGGACAACCATTTTTTGCCCAGATAACCTATGAGGGGACGCACAGGAAATGGAAACGGGATTCAATAAACCCAATTGATATCAATGAAGTTGAAGTTCCGCCATACTATCCCCAAACCAATCTTGTAAAGCGTGATTGGGCCAATGGATTGGAGGCAATGCAACTGGTGGACCGCCAAGTGGGAAAATTGCTCCAAAGATTGGAGAACGAGGGACTTCGGGAAAATACCCTTGTATTCCTGATTGGGGACAACGGCCGGTGCATGCCCCGGGGAAAGCAATTTTTATATGATGGGGGAATACAGGTGCCCATGATGGTCCGTTGGCCC
>JBFOLQ010000557.1:0-3130 GCA_040830145.1 Flavobacteriaceae bacterium
CATCACTGAAGGTCCCATTACCATTGTTTTTATAAAGGCGATCATTGCCTTTTGCCGACCCATCAACAATCTTGGGCCTATAATTCGTTGGCAAACTTTTAAGTTGTTCATTGTTTACAATGTAAAGATCTAGCAGACCATCCTTATCATAGTCAAAGAAAACACTGCCCATGGCATTCCCCATATCTGCGACCCCATAATTCTCTGCCATTTCCTTAAAAATGGGTATCCCATTTTCATTCAGCCCACTGTGCACAAACAAAAGGTTCTTTCTTTTAAGTGGGTTTTCGGACATTGCTGCACACACGTATATATCTGGCCATCCATCTGCATTAATATCCGTAATGGAGACGGCCGTGCACCAGCGATCATAAGCCGATACTGCAGCTTCCATGGAAACTTCCTTAAATTGCAGGTTTCCCTTATTTAAATAGAGTTGATTTGAAACTTGATTCCCGGCAAAAAAAATATCTTTAAGACCATCCCTGTTGAAATCAGCTATGGCAACACCTCCACCATTAAAAATATACTCCTCGGTTAAAACATTAAACTCGGCGCTCTCGGTGATTTGATTCTTGAAATTTATTCCGCTATGGCTTGAAGGAACCAAATCAAATAGCGCATCATGGGCCTCTGAACACGCCAACAAAAGAGGCATTAACACCACCCAAAAACCATGCTTCCCCGTGAACCATCTTTTTAATCGTAAATATGTATTTCCAACGATATTTTTAATACCCATCATTTTGAGGAATTCCCATTTTTGAATATATAAAAGGGTCACAAGCAAGCTTGTGACCCCCGGCAGTAGCCTAATCGAACTAAAATATTTACTGTATTATCATTAATAGGCCGGATCTTGGATCAAGGTTGGTTGACCATTAATTGCTGACCTGTCTATGGCTTCTATAGGAATAGGGAAAAACTCATTTTTGTTTTTCGTAAAAGTTACACCATTGAGGTAGGTTCGGTGCTGTGACTCACTATTTATATAGTTGTTCAGCACCTCTGAAGCAATGCCCCATCGTTGAAGATCAAAAAAGCGATGCCCCTCCAAGGCAAATTCAAGTCTGGTTTCAAACCTCACAGCCTTTCTGGCGGTATCTTTATCCGTCCACGGTGCATCATACGTAAGAATGTCATAATTGGCCGCGTGGGTTCCTGCTTCAATGGTATAGGCATTTCTGGTCCCACCTTGAATGGCCTTAGGGACAAATCCATCTGGATTGGAAGCCCGCACCCTTATAAGATTCACAAGCTCCCTGGCCCTTTCCAAATTGCCCAGCTCCACTTCGGCCTCTGCCAACCAAAGCAATATCATACCATACCGCATCATCCTGTAGTTATTGGCAGATAGGACACCCCATCCATTCACCCCGTGAGCTTCAGGTTCCGCAACATGTTTCATTGAAAAATAAGGGCCTGCGTATGAAAGGTCCCGAATAAAATCTGTCTGGAAAATTTTAAAGCCCTTGTACAAAATCCCCGGCCGGCCAATAGAGTGGTCTATTCTTGGATCCAAAGTCCCCGAATAAACGGGCAGGGTGGTGGTAGGGTCCACATCAGGAGAAACATCTTCTTCATCAAAAGAATCCAAAAGAGGCAAGCCCCCCTCAGTTTTATAGGCATTGACCAAGTTTTGCGACGCTTGGTAAAAACCACAACACCCCCATGGATCCGTGTAGGGGTGGGCCAACCCTATTCCCCTATCTGATGCGTCACCAGCCGAGCTACTTACGGCATACTGTACTTCAAATATGGATTCTTCATTGTTCCTGGTTCCAACTTTAAAATTGTCCTCAAATTTTGCTGTCAATCCAAATGGTCCATTGTCAACAATATCATCAAGCAATGTTTTGGCCTCAGATAATTTGGCTGTATTGGCATTTCCATCCTTATCCCATCCCTGGTACATTTTGGCCTTTGCCAAAAAAGCTTTGGCAGCCCAACTGGTAGGTCTCCCTACCTCTGCCTGAACATCTGGGAGCGATCCCACCGCAGCTTCAAAATCAGCCTCTATAAAGGGCCATATTTCTTTGTCATTTGGAATTTTGGTGCTTTCCAAGTCATTTAATTGGAAAACCTCATCATCAATATACAAGGGCATCCTCCACATCTTACGCGCTTCAAAATGAAACAGTCCCCTTAAAAACCTCGCCTCTGCATTAATTTCCAATCTACGTTGGTCACTAATGTCCTCTGTCGCCTTAAGACTGTTGATTACATTGTTTGTAGCTGCCACTCCTTTGTACAACCCTCTCCATTTATCCCTGATGTGGTTATTAAAGGCCTGAAAGTCGTATGCTTCAATAAAGGATTGTTCAGGTTGATCCCCTGCATCGGTACCCTTTAAGGCATCATCGGAAGCAATATTGAATACCCAATTCTGAATGTCATTATGCCAAGTCTGTCCGGTAAGCCCTCCTCCAGGCAACATCGTATAAGCGGATAGAAGTATACTTTCAACTCCTTCAGCTGTGGCGATAACACCTTCACTGATTCTTCCTTCGGGTTCCTTTGTGAGAAAATCATCGCTACAGCCCACTATCAAGATACCCATACCGATAATCCCAATTATAAAATTTGAACTTATTTTTTTCATGTTAACTATATTTTCTTCTCAGTTTGTTTTATCTCAATGTTATATTCAAGCCTAAAATGATTCTTCTCCCAACTGGCAGATATCCCCCATCATACCCAAGGGAAGTATCATTTCCTGTCTGTATTTCAGGATTGAGGCCTGTATATTTAGTGAATGTTTTGAGGTTTTGGCCCTGTACATAGATTTGAGCTCTTGAAAGGCCCAGATGAGAAAGCATGTCCTCTGAAAAATTGTACGTTAGTTGCACATTTTTTATTCTAAAGAAACTCCCATCCTCAATAAAATAAGATGAAGGTCTACTACTAACCTGATCGTTCGCATCCATAATGGGAACGGTGGCATTAGGATTGGCCGCTACCCACTGACTGGGATCGGCCTGGGGGTTAGATGGCTGCCACGCATCGTAAAGGGCCCTCCTAGACCTATTTCCTTGAAAAGTGTTGAAATCTGCAAAATAACGGACGTAATTGTATATGTCATTACCCTGAGACCCATTTCCAAAAATGTTCAAGCTTAGATTTTTATAGG
>JBFOLQ010000558.1:0-9416 GCA_040830145.1 Flavobacteriaceae bacterium
GCTCAGTTGGTAGAGCGTCAGCCTTCCAAGCTGAATGTCGCCGGTTCGAACCCGGTCTCCCGCTCAGATAGCCTTGGGCAAGGGTTTGTTGTGAAAGTGATGGGTTTCTAGGACTTCCCTAAAGCCTTGGACATTGAACCTTGAACCCTTAAAAGCCGACGTAGCTCAGGGGTAGAGCGTTTCCTTGGTAAGGAAGAGGTCACGGGTTCAATTCCCGTCGTTGGCTCAAAATTGAAAAAAAAGTACACACTAATATAAACTAAAGATTAAATTCATTTAAAATGGCAAAGGAAACTTTCGATCGTTCCAAACCGCACTTAAATATCGGTACTATTGGACACGTTGACCATGGTAAGACCACATTGACCGCTGCTATTACTACAGTATTGGCCAACGCGGGACTTTCTGAGAAAAGGGATTTTGATTCAATTGATAATGCTCCTGAAGAAAAGGAAAGAGGTATTACGATCAACACATCCCACGTTGAATACCAACCAGAGAATCGTCACTATGCACACGTTGACTGTCCTGGTCACGCTGACTATGTAAAAAACATGGTTACGGGTGCGGCCCAGATGGACGGCGCTATTTTAGTGGTTGCCGCTACGGATGGCCCTATGCCACAGACGCGTGAGCACATTCTGTTGGGACGTCAGGTAGGTATTCCAAGAATTGTTGTTTTCTTGAACAAAGTTGACATGGTCGACGATGAAGAACTTCTAGAGCTTGTAGAGATGGAAGTTAGGGAATTGTTGTCATTCTATGAGTACGATGGTGATAACGGACCCGTTATAGCCGGATCTGCCTTGGGCGCCTTGAATGGTGAGCAGAAGTGGGTGGATACCGTTATGGAATTGATGAAGGCCGTTGATGAGTGGATTGAACTGCCTCAAAGGGATATTGACAAGGATTTCTTGATGCCTGTTGAGGATGTTTTCACCATTACAGGCCGTGGTACCGTGGCCACCGGTCGTATAGAGACAGGCGTTGCCCACACAGGTGATCCCGTTGACATTATTGGTATGGGGGCTGAAAAATTGACCTCTACCATTACAGGTGTTGAGATGTTCCGTAAGATTTTGGACCGTGGTGAGGCTGGTGATAACGTAGGTATCCTTCTAAGGGGTATTGAAAAATCAGACATCAAGAGGGGAATGGTAATCTGTAAGCCAGGTTCTGTAACCCCCCACGCCAAGTTTGAGGCTGAGGTGTATATCCTTAAGAAAGAAGAAGGTGGTCGTCACACACCTTTCCACAATAACTACCGTCCACAGTTTTATGTAAGGACCACAGACGTTACTGGAACCATCAACTTGCCTTCAGGTGTAGAGATGGTAATGCCCGGTGATAACCTTACCATTACTGTTGATTTATTGTCTCCCATTGCATTGAACGTAGGACTTCGTTTTGCGATTCGTGAAGGGGGTAGGACCGTAGGGGCCGGACAGGTTACCAAGATTTTGGATTAGGATCAAGATTTAGTTTATAAAGATGTTGCACCAAGGTGTCCCGCATTGCGGGATACCTTTCGGTGTAATTAAGAACGGGTGTAGCTCAGTTGGTAGAGCACCGGTCTCCAAAACCGGGTGTCGGGAGTTCGAGTCTCTCCTCCCGTGCAGAGTGAAGGAATCAAAATTTTGACGGGGTGGGTATTTCCCGCCATCCATGTAGTCAGGGGCATTGCCCCACTATGGAAGAATCCCTGAAGTTTGCACAAAATAGTGATGAAGTGTGCAGTGGGGAAGGATAGTTAAAGAAAGATAGAACGTATGTTGACATATATAAAGGAATCTTACGAAGAACTTAAGAACAACGTTAGTTTGCCCACTAGGGAGGAGGCATCCAACCTGATGGTCATCGTGGCGGTATTCTCAATATTGTTTTCCCTGGCAACATGGGGCGTGGATACCGTGTTCAGCAAGTTGGTTCAATTTTATTTCAACAACGTACTTAACTAAGGCCCGCTATGTCTGAAGTTTTAGAAAAGAAATGGTATGTGGTCAGGGCAGTCAGTGGCCAGGAGAACAAAATCAAAGGATATATTGAGTCTGAGGTAGAACGCCATGGCTTTGGGGACTACTTGGAAGAAGTGCTGGTGCCCACTGAAAAGGTAGTGCAGATTCGCAATGGAAAGAAAATAAACAAGGAACGGGTCTATTTTCCCGGATATATCATGATCAAGGCCAATTTGGGTGGAGAGATGATTCACATTATTCGATCTATTACCAATGTTATTGGCTTTTTGGGGGAGACCAAGGGTGGTGATCCCGTACCACTCAGGAAGAATGAGGTAAACCGAATGCTTGGTAAGGTTGACGAATTGGCGGTGAATACCGATACAGTGGCCATCCCATTTGTATTTGGGGAAACTGTCAAGGTTATTGATGGGCCCTTCAATGGCTTTAATGGTACCGTTGAGAAAATCAATGAGGAAAAACGCAAGCTGGAAGTAATGGTGAAGATCTTTGGAAGAAAGACCCCATTGGAACTCAGCTATATGCAAGTAGAAAAGATTTAACAATAAATGTTACATATACTAAAGTTGTGTTGCTTCCCATAAACACGCTTTAAAATTTAATTTTTAACAATGGCTAAAGAAGTAGGTAAAGTAGTTAAACTACAAGTTAGGGGAGGTGCTGCGAATCCATCGCCACCGGTTGGACCCGCCTTAGGTGCTGCCGGCGTTAACATCATGGAGTTCTGCAAGCAGTTCAATGCGCGTACGCAGGACAAACAGGGCAAAGTCCTACCTGTTGTTATCACCGTGTATACGGACAAGTCGTTTGACTTTGTCGTAAAAACACCACCAGCGGCGGTTCAGCTATTGGAAGCAGCAAAGGTTAAAAAAGGATCGGGTGAACCTAACAGGGTCAAATCAGGTAGCGTTACCTGGGACCAAGTGAAGGCCATCGCAGAGGATAAGATGGCCGATCTCAATGCGTTCACTGTGGAATCGGCTATGAGCATGGTTGCTGGTACGGCCAGGTCCATGGGTCTCAAAGTGGCAGGAAAACGACCCTTTTAATCTTAAACTTAAGTAAATGGCAAAATTGACAAAATATCAAAAGGAGGCGCGTGCCAAAATAGAGAAAGACAAGCTCTATTCACTGGAAGAGGCCTCTGCGCTGATAAAAGAGATAACCAAGGCAAAATTTGATGCATCGGTTGATTTGGCAGTGCGTTTGGGCGTTGATCCCAAAAAAGCCAATCAAATGGTACGTGGCGTGGTGACATTGCCCCATGGTACCGGTAAGGATGTGAAGGTTTTGGCATTGGTGACACCTGATAAGGAGGCCGAAGCCAAGGAGGCAGGTGCCGATTATGTAGGGTTGGACGAGTATTTGGATAAGATCAAAGGAGGTTGGACGGACGTTGATGTTATCATCACCATGCCCAGTGTCATGGGGAAATTGGGCCCTTTGGGACGTATTTTGGGTCCCCGTGGACTGATGCCCAATCCTAAGACCGGGACGGTGACCATGGACGTTTCCAAGGCCGTTTCTGAGGTCAAGGCAGGTAAAATTGATTTTAAGGTTGACAAAACAGGAATTGTACATGCTGCCATAGGCAAGGTTTCTTTCCCTCCGGAAAAGATTGCAGGCAATGCAAAGGAGCTTTTGGATACCTTGATAAAATTAAAACCATCTGCGGCCAAAGGGGTATACATGAAAAGTATCTTCATGTCCAGTACCATGAGCCCCAGTGTCCAGTTAGATCCCAAAACGGTTTAAAATACTGCATAGTTCAAAATTTTAGTTATGACTAGAGAGGAAAAAAAGAACATAATAGAAGACTTGACTACGCAGTTGGGCGAGAATTCGACCATCTATTTGGCCGATATCTCAGGATTGGATGCCAAGACTACCTCTGACTTGAGGAGGGCTTGTTTTAAGGCAGATATTAGCCTGTCGGTAGTAAAGAACACCTTGCTCGCCAAGGCTATGGAAGCATCCGAAAAGGAGTTTGGGGAGCTTCCTGAAACCTTGAAGGGCAATACATCCTTGATGTTTGCACCTGTGGGGAATGCCCCTGCAAAGCTTATTAAGAACTTCAGGAAAAAATCTGACAAGCCCTTGTTAAAGGGCGCATTTGTGGAAGAGGCCATTTATATTGGTGATGAAAACCTGGATGCCTTGGTGAACATCAAGTCCAAGGAAGAGGTCATTGCCGATATTGTTGCCTTGTTGCAATCACCTGCCAAGAATGTTATTTCTGGACTTAAGTCTGGAGGGGGCAAATTGGCCGGTATTCTCAAAACATTGTCAGAGAAATAATCAGTACGCACTAAAACAAACATATTTTTAAAAATTTATTAAACGATAGAAAAATGGCAGATTTGAAAGATTTTGCAGAACAATTGGTCAACTTGACCGTAAAGGAGGTCAACGAATTGGCTGACATACTTAAAGAGGAGTACGGTATTGAGCCTGCTGCCGCTGCGGTTGCCGTTGCTGGTGGTGCCGGTGCCGGTGCCGGAGGCGGAGAGGCTGCTGAGGAAAAATCAGAATTTGATGTAATCCTTAAAGCCCCAGGTGGTGCCAAATTGGCCGTGGTTAAGTTGGTCAAGGAACTTACCGGGTTGGGCTTGAAAGATGCCAAGGAAATTGTTGACAGCGCTCCAAAGGCCGTTAAGGAAGGTGTTTCCAAGGACGAGGCCGAAGGAATCAAAAAATCTTTGGAAGAAGCAGGAGCAGAAGTTGAGCTTAAATAATAGCTTCCCGATAGAAAGTAGGGTTTAGGTCTTTCCCCGCGGTAGCGGGGTCAGACCTAAGCCTTTTTATGCATGCTGCGTATATAAAGCCATATACGACCCCTTAGTATTCACGATCAAAATAGGTCCTTAGATGTTCAAAAATCAGACTGAAAGAATTAGTTTCGCCTCAGCAAAGGGCACCCCGAAATATCCAGACTTCCTGGATATCCAGATCAAATCATTTCAGGATTTCTTTCAACTTGAGACAAAATCGGACGAGCGGAGTGACGAAGGTCTTTATAAGACCTTCATGGAAAACTTCCCCATTACCGATACCCGAAATCAATTTGTGCTGGAATTTTTGGATTATTTCATTGATCCACCCCGTTATTCCATACAGGAATGTATAGAACGCGGATTGACCTATAGCGTTCCCTTAAAGGCCCGCTTAAAGCTCTATTGTACCGATCCTGAGCATGAAGACTTTGAGACCATTGTACAGGATGTATACTTGGGGACCATTCCATATATGACCCCTAGTGGAACCTTTGTCATTAATGGTGCCGAGCGCGTTGTGGTATCCCAATTGCACCGTTCACCGGGTGTGTTCTTCGGACAGTCTTTCCATGCCAATGGAACCAAGCTGTACTCCGCCAGGGTCATTCCTTTCAAGGGTTCGTGGATTGAATTTGCCACGGATATCAACTCGGTGATGTATGCGTACATTGACCGAAAGAAAAAATTACCGGTTACTACCCTGTTTAGGGCCATTGGTTTTGAACGGGATAAGGACATTTTGGAGATTTTTGACCTTTCGGAGGAAGTAAAGGTCTCCAAGGCGGGACTCAAGAAGGTATTGGGCCGTAAATTGGCGGCAAGGGTACTGAACACTTGGCATGAGGATTTCGTGGATGAGGATACGGGTGAGGTAGTATCCATTGAGCGGAATGAGATTGTATTGGATCGTGATACGGTACTGGAGAAAGAACATATTGAGGAGATTTTGGAGACGGATGTGAAGACTATTCTTCTTCATAAGGAGAATAACGCACAATCTGATTATGCCATTATTCACAACACGCTTCAAAAAGACCCTACCAACTCGGAAAAAGAGGCGGTAGAGCACATATACAGACAACTTCGTAATGCCGAACCCCCCGATGAGGAGACAGCCAGGGGTATTATTGATAAACTGTTCTTTTCGGATCAACGCTACAATTTGGGCGATGTAGGTCGTTACCGTATGAACAAGAAATTGGGCCTTGATATTGGGATGGATAAGCAGGTGCTTACCAAGGAGGATATCATTACCATTATAAAATATTTGATTGAACTTATTAATTCAAAGGCTGAGATAGATGACATTGACCACCTATCCAACCGTCGCGTACGAACGGTAGGGGAACAGTTGTCACAGCAGTTTGGCGTAGGTTTGGCCAGGATGGCACGTACCATTCGTGAACGTATGAATGTTCGTGATAATGAGGTGTTTACACCCATTGACTTGATCAATGCCAAGACTTTGTCATCGGTCATCAATTCATTTTTTGGGACCAACCAATTGAGCCAGTTCATGGACCAGACCAATCCACTGGCAGAGATTACGCACAAGCGGAGATTGTCCGCCTTGGGTCCAGGAGGTCTTTCCCGGGAACGGGCAGGGTTTGAGGTACGTGATGTACACTATACACACTATGGCCGTTTGTGTCCTATAGAGACCCCTGAAGGACCGAACATTGGTCTTATCTCCTCTCTTTCGGTGTTTGCCAAGGTGAACCAAATGGGCTTTTTGGAGACTCCATATAGAAAGGCAGAAAATGGTAAGGTCGACACCAGTGATTATGTTTATCTGAGTGCAGAGGAAGAGGAAGGAATGAAGATTGCCCAGGCAAACATTCCGCTGAAAAGTGATGGGACCATAGAAAATGATAAGGTCATTGCCCGGGAAGAGGGTGATTTTCCTGTGGTGGAACCCACGGAAATCCAATATACCGATGTAGCACCTAATCAAATCGCGTCCATTTCGGCTTCCTTGATTCCTTTCTTGGAACACGATGATGCGAACCGGGCCCTTATGGGATCTAACATGATGCGGCAGGCTGTACCATTGTTACGTCCTGAAAGCCCCATTGTGGGAACAGGTCTTGAACAACAGGTTGCTTCCGATTCAAGGGTATTGATCAATGCTGAGGGTGATGGTGTTGTTGAATATGTTGATTCAGAGAAGATTGTCATCAAGTATAATAGAACTGAAACGGAACGACTCATTAGCTTTGAGGAGGATTCCAAGACCTATGGGTTGGTAAAGTTCAGAAAGACCAACCAGGGAACCAGTATTAACCTAAAACCCATTGTGGGTAAAGGTGATAAGGTTGCCAAGGGACAGGTACTTTGTGAAGGATATGCCACCGAAAAAGGGGAATTGGCCTTGGGTAGGAACATGACCGTGGCCTTCATGCCATGGAAAGGATACAACTTTGAGGATGCGATTGTAATTTCGGAAAAAGTCGTCCGCGAGGATATCTTTACATCCATTCATGTAGATGAGTATGCCCTGGAGGTCCGTGATACCAAATTGGGGGCTGAAGAGCTCACCCACGATATCCCAAATGTGTCTGAGGAGGCCACCAAGGATTTGGATGAGAATGGAATGATTCGCATCGGTGCCGAGGTGAAACCAGGTGATATCCTTATTGGTAAGATTACCCCAAAAGGGGAATCAGACCCAACCCCTGAGGAAAAATTGTTGAGGGCCATTTTTGGGGATAAGGCAGGGGATGTAAAGGATGCTTCCCTCAAGGCATCACCATCATTGCGCGGAGTGGTCATTGACAAGAAGTTGTTCTCCCGATCTATCAAGGATAAACGCAAACGTTCCGAGGATAAGGAAGCCATCTCCAAATTGGAATTGGAATATGAAGTGAAGTTCCAAGAGTTGAAAAATGTCTTGGTTGATAAGCTCTTTAAGATAGTTGGTGGAAAGACGGCCCAAGGTGTCATGAATGATTTGGGTGAGGAAGTGTTGCCAAAAGGCAAGAAGTACACCATGAAAATGTTGAATGCCGTTGATGATTTTGCCCACTTGGTAAGCGGAAGCTGGACAACTGATAAGGATACCAATGCGTTGGTAAACGATTTGTTGCACAACTATAAAATCAAGCTGAATGACCTTCAGGGAAGCTTGAGACGTGATAAGTTCACCATATCGGTAGGGGATGAGTTGCCTGCCGGTATTATGAAATTGGCCAAGGTATACATTGCCAAAAAGCGTAAGTTGAAAGTAGGTGATAAAATGGCAGGCCGTCACGGTAATAAGGGTATTGTGGCTAAGATTGTAAGGCAGGAAGACATGCCTTTCTTGGAAAATGGTACTCCGGTGGACATTGTCCTGAACCCGTTGGGCGTACCCTCCCGAATGAACATTGGGCAGATTTATGAAACTGTTCTTGGTTGGGCGGGCAAGAAGCTGGGCAAAAAGTTTGCCACCCCTATTTTTGATGGGGCGAGCCTATCTGAAATCGATAAACTTACCGAGGAGGCCGGTGTGCCCCAATACGGCCATACATATCTGTATGATGGAGGTACTGGGAAACGTTTTGACCAGCCTGCCACCGTGGGGGTCATCTACATGCTCAAATTGGGCCATATGGTAGATGATAAGATGCATGCCAGGTCCATAGGTCCCTACTCATTGATTACGCAACAACCCTTGGGTGGTAAGGCCCAGTTTGGAGGACAGCGTTTTGGTGAAATGGAGGTTTGGGCATTGGAGGCCTATGGGGCTTCGGCCACACTAAGGGAAATATTGACGGTCAAGTCAGATGACGTAGTGGGTAGGGCCAAGACCTACGAATCCATTGTGAAGGGCGAAACGATGCCAGAACCTGGTTTACCAGAATCCTTTAACGTATTGATGCATGAGCTCAAGGGATTGGGCTTGGATATCAGATTAGAGGAGTAACACAACACAATTTAAAAGTATCACCATAGAATTATGGCTAGAATAAACGACAATACGACAGTAAAAAGGTTCAACAAGATTTCAATTGGACTTGCTTCCCCTGAGGCCATATTGGCCGAATCACGAGGCGAGGTATTGAAGCCGGAGACCATTAACTATAGAACACACAAACCGGAACGCGATGGACTGTTCTGTGAGCGCATCTTTGGTCCTGTAAAGGACTACGAATGTGCCTGTGGTAAGTACAAAAGAATTCGTTACCGGGGAATTGTTTGTGATCGTTGCGGTGTTGAAGTGACCGAAAAGAAAGTGCGAAGGGATAGGGTAGGGCATATCAATTTAGTGGTGCCCGTAGCCCATATCTGGTATTTCCGTTCGTTGCCAAACAAAATTGGTTACCTATTGGGATTACCGTCCAAGAAATTGGATATGATCATCTATTACGAACGATATGTGGTCATTCAACCGGGAATTGCAAAAAATCCTGAGGGTGAGGAAATCAAGAAAATGGACTTCCTTACCGAAGAGGAATATTTGACCATTATGGAATCCCTTCCCCAAGACAATCAATACTTGGAGGATTCAGACCCCAATAAGTTCATCGCCAAGATGGGCGCGGAGTGCCTCATTGATCTTTTGGCTCGTATAGATTTGGAAGAGCTGTCATATGAATTGCGTCATAAGGCCAATACCGAGACATCAAAGCAACGTAAGACTGAGGCCTTGAAGAGACTTCAGGTAGTGGAAGCCATTCGGGAGTCA
>JBFOLQ010000559.1:0-2504 GCA_040830145.1 Flavobacteriaceae bacterium
CGATATCTGCCTTCATGGTCTTTACGGAATCAATGTACTTGGCAATGTTGTCACGGGCCGATACCAATTCCTCGTTTGTGGCATTGCTTTCAAGAATGGCCTTGTCATACTCAGATTTAAGGCTATTGAGGTCCTCGACCACCAAATCCTTCTCTTGGATAAGAGCCGCCTCATTCTTTTTCTTTTCTTGATACAGGCTCACGGTATAAATAATGACACCGAGTAGGATGGCCCCCAATAAACCGGCCAATACCTTTAATCCATTGTTGTTCTTCGTTTCAGTCATGATTTTAAAATTAGTTTCTTTTTTGGTAAACATCGTTCATTGACAATGTTGCATTCGGTCTATATACGGAGCAATCCCAATCTTGGATTTTTTAAATGTTAAAAAATGATGTCGGTCTAAATAACATATTTGTATCTTGGGTTGCTAATTTGCCATCCCATGTCATTGGATATAGTCCCATTTGAGCCCCAGTATGCCCGTCCCTTTGCTGAATTGAACCTCGCTTGGCTCAAGGAATATTTTTATGTGGAACCCATTGATGCCAAAGTGCTCCATAATTGTGAAGAGGTCATCATAGATAAGGGAGGCCATATTTTTTTTGCAAGGCTCGCGGATAAAATAGTGGGCTGCTATGCCTATATCAAAAAGGGGGATGGTATTTACGAATTCAGTAAAATGGCCGTTGACCCTTCTTGCCAGGGAATGAAGGTAGGACAGAAACTGATGCAGCATTCGGTTGATTTTGCCCGTAAAAACAATTGGGAGAAGACCATTATTTACTCCAACACCATTTTAGGACCCGCTATCCATATCTACAAAAAGTTTGGGTATGTGGAGGTTCCCGTGGAACCAGATGTTTCCTATGAACGCAGCAATATTAAAATGGAGTTGGTCCTTTAGTGGGATTCCACATCTTCATCCCTTCCCATCATCTAGCGATATAAGGCCCAATTAGGATGTACCATGACCTTTAGATATCGTATGATCGAAAACTATGGGCCGAAGTAAGCATACAGAAGCTTTTTTAAAAAAAAATTAAGTTTGTGTTAAGGTCCATAGAAGGCATATGAACGAAAGGGAAGCACCATCCAATGATATTAGGTCAATCTTTGATACATTTTACAGGCCATTGGTCTCGTATGCGAATAACTATATTCCCTTAAAAAGTGATTGCGAAGACATCGTGCAAGAGGTGTTCATTGGCATATGGGAAAGAAAAACTGTGTTTCCGAACCAGACCGCACTCAAAAATTACCTTTATAAGGCTACAAGGAATAAATGTTATGATAACATAAAACACAAAAAAGTCAAGGAAACCTACGCCAAAGATGTCCTTCACCATCTCCAAAATGATGACCTATTTATGAAGCAGGTCCTGGAGGAAGAGATTACAAGAAAATTACATATGGCCATAGAAACACTCCCAGAACGGAAAAGGGAAATTATTAGGTTGAGTCTGGGCAATCTAAAGAATAAGGACATTGCCGAAAGGTTGAATGTGAAGTTACAGACGGTAAAAACATTGAAATCGCAGGCGTATAAAATACTGCGCGCCAAGTTCAAGGATATGGGAAATGTCATTATTTACCTCTTATTCCCCATGAATAAATGATCTTATGACCGTGGTTTTTTACCAGCCCCGTACCACTATCGAAAAAAAATGTCAAAACCGGTAGTACCTTTTGCGGAATAAGTCGGTCTTATAGACAAGGACCCAACCGAACCAAACTATATGAAGGACATTTTCCTATTGTCAAAACTCCTTATCAAGGAGAAATTGCGGATTCTAAGTGATAGGGAGAGACATGATTTGACCAGTCTACGGGAAAAATATCCATGGGCCAGGGATATGGACTATGGCAAAATTTCCCAAAAAATTACCTACTACGATACCATCAATCAAGACAGGGCATGGGAAACCCTTCAAAAAGGACGCACAAACGATAGGGAGTCCACTCCCATTGTCCCACGTAAATGGTTGGCCTATGCTGCCATGTTTATTGGACTTTTTGCAACATCCGTTTTCCTATATCTTGAATTTTCCAAACCCAATGCGGTCATTTCGGACCAACAGTCCGAAATCACCCTGCAATTGGAAAATGGTGAATTAAAGACCATTACCGACAGTACCCAGCAACAAATACTGAATTCCAATGGGGAGCAAATAGGGATTCAGAAGGGAAATCAATTGTATTATAATACTACGGATGATGTTGGGGAACTTGTTTTTAACGAACTATCCGTTCCCAACGGAAAACGTTTTGAATTGGTTCTTTCCGATGGCACCCATATCTATCTCAATTCAGGAACTTCCATCAAATACCCAGTGAAGTTCATAGAGGGACAAAATCGTGAGGTGTACCTAAAGGGAGAGGGTTATTTTGATGTGGCCAGGGATTCGTTACATCCCTTTGTGGTCAATACCACCGATATTGAAGTAGAGGTATTGGGTACCGAGTTCAATATCTCCTCTTATCCTGGTGATACCAATACCAAC
>JBFOLQ010000560.1:0-4105 GCA_040830145.1 Flavobacteriaceae bacterium
ACAGTGCGAAGGTTAAGTTATACCGTACCCTGGCATTGAACAAAAATCAAAATGTAACCTTTGACCAAACCAGTATTGCCCACCATCCAGAATTAAAATACTACAGTGCAGATGGTAAATTGGTCGTATTCACCGATCACGGGGCCAAAATCTATCGGGAAAGCCTAAGGAACAAAGAAAGGGTCTTGGTTGAAAAAATGGAACGTACCTACCAGGTTCTCATGTTATTGGAAGATGGTTTTTGGCGGATACGGCATATGGTTGAGATGGCTCCGGAAAAATTGTTACGGGTGCAGGATACGGTTTTGGAAAAGTCCGGTGATCCCGCCTCCATAAAAGGCATTAACTATTATCCCAAAGATGCCCCTTGGGCCATGTTCGGCCAAAAGTTCAATGATTCCATCATCAATGCCGATTTTAAGATCATCAAGGACATGGGACTCAATACCGTACGTCTTTTTATCAATTATGAAGAGTTTGGAAAGAACAAATTACGCAAGGACAAGATGAAGAAAATGAAAAAAGTGTTGGACCTTGCCCAAGCACATCAATTGAAGGCCATTATAACCTTGTTTGATTTTTATGGAAACTATGACGTATATGACTGGACACTCACCCATCGCCATGCCGAAAAAGTGGTAAAGGCCCTTAAAAAGCACCCTGCCTTATTGGGGTGGGATCTTAAGAATGAGCCTGATCTCGATTTTGAGAGCAGGGGAAAACATACCGTATTGGCATGGCTAAGCGAAATGAACACACAAATCAAAAAATGGGACCCAGTGCATCCCATAACCATCGGATGGTCAAACACCCAGGCAGCAGTACATCTGGCCAATGAGTTGGATTATGTTTCCTTTCATTACTACGAAGACCTTGACCTTTTTCCCGAGCGCATGGCCGCACTTAGGAAAGCTGTGCCCAATAGGCAACTTGTGCTTCAAGAATATGGCCTTTCCTCTTATAGTGGCCCTTGGAACGGTTTCAGTGGCTCAGACGAAAACCAGGCTGAATACTATCGGGAGATCCAAGCGCAACTTAAAAAAGAGAAGCTTCCCTTTCTTTTCTGGACATTGTACGATTTTGAGGAAGTTCCCAACCGAGTGGCCGGATGGCAACCTTGGCGTAAGAACAAACAAGGGTTTTTTGGATGCATCGACGTAAACGGAAACAAAAAAGAGGCTTATTTTCAACTTTTGCAGTCCCCTAAGAATGAACGGAAGGAGAAGGAATAGGGAGGGCATCATCTGAAAAACCAAGTAGAACTGCCTAGGTATTTTTCTATCTTTATAAGGATTCTATAAACAGAATCATAGCCATGGGCTACCTTTATAACCAAGGAGACCATATGATCGTTCCCTGTGGGCCACCCCACCACTTGCCAAAAAGAAAACCTTAAGTGTACACAAGCTTGACCAAACGATGGAACAAATAATGCACAAACCTATCTTAGGATTTTTTTCCAAACCAAACAGCATCAAATTTTGGGTTGGGATTTTTGTTTTTATCATCGCGCTTGCCGTCTTGCAAGATTACCTATATAGTCAAATCAGGGAAACGGGATTTTATATTTCGGAATCCCTACTTTATAATTGTACCTGGCTTTTTCTAGTGCCCTAACACTTTTAGAGTTTAGATGCCTATCGTATTTTAAGTTCAAGGGGCATCTTGGTTGGGTCCTTTTTCTTTTATTGATAAGCGGCTTATTCGTCCTGTTGCACATTACAGTATTCACCTCATTTTTTGTATCGGTAAGCTATCTGGTTTATTCACCCTCGCATCGTTTTATACGAATCTTCAATTCGGCCCTATCCTCTGAATTAAGTATTCTTGCCATTTATTACTTTTCAGCACCTATTCTTTCAAAGGTATTTCACAAACGTATAAAAATCACGAATGACCATCCTTATCCGAAACGGCTCAAGATAAAAATGGGGCTTAAAACCGTTTCAATCCATACACAGACCATTGAAACCATTTCAACTGATAAGCCTTACACAATTATTGCCATAAACGGTAAGGTATATCTGGATAACCGAACCATGAAAGACTTTGAATCCATATTGGATCCAAGGATGTTTTTTAGGGTCCATCGTTCTGTAATTCTCAATAAAAACCTTGTCAAGGAACTCAAATCAAGAAAAAACGGAGATTATGATGCCTTTCTTTTCAATGGGAAAACCATACGATTGAGCAGGCATTATAGATCGCGATGGGAAGAACTACTCCAGTAAGGATAATTTTCACTCCATATGGCATTTTGCACCCCCAATTAGCTAGATAGTATTATCCTGGCGCACTAGTTTTGGTGCGAAACATGATTCAATAAAAGCATCAATTATATCCACCATGAAAAAAATTGACCCAATTAGTACACTTCTTTTAATGATGTTATTTATTCTAGCCTGTGATGCCAAGGGGCAAGTAGACCAAAGGTGGTTAAGGAGCTGGAACGAAGCCCAAGAACTGAAACCATCCCACATAACCTCCCTCGGCACAATTGCCCCGGAAAATGAGCCGGGAACACCGCTTGTCATAAAAGGTTGTGTCCATACCCCTGATGAAACTCCTGCCATTGGCGTGGTAGTACATTCCTATCATAGGGATGCCTTAGGTTATGACTTTGGGGAAAACGATGCAGTCTTTACCACATGGAGATTGCAAGGGTGGGCCAAGACTGATAAGAATGGACATTTTGAATTTAAGACAATTAGGCCCGCCCCAGATTATATTGGGCGTGAAGGGGCCCATATCCACTTTACAACACTCTCTGACAGGTTTGGGAAACAGTGGGCCCCAAAGGTGTTCTTTTCAGATGACACCACCCTCACCAAGAAACAGCGCCTTGCGTCAAAGAAGGCCGGAAAATTCGGTTGGATCTCCGATGTCAAGGAAATAAAAGGGGTGCAATACATTGAAGTGCATATAAAGCTCAAGGAAAAAAGCGACTTCTAAAAAAAGGGAAAGGACAGCCTTACGACTGCCCTCTCCCACTACTTAACCTAACAAAAAAAATTATGAATTAGCATGCTCTTTTAGGTCAATATTCTCCAAATCAAGCTTGTAACCTGATTTTTTGGCCAACTGTATCCCCACGAAATAGTCGAGATACATTTGGGTGATTTCTGACATGGGTAGGGAGCAGGCAGCCTTGTAATTGATTTTGCCCAGCTTTTCCCTGTATTTTTCATTTACCAAGATTCTTTCAATGGCATTGGAAAGGGATTCCGCACTGTAAGGTTCAAAGAACTCACCTTGATACCCTTCATCCCTGACCAAGATTCCCAGGTCACCCAAATCGGGCAATGCCACGGCCTTGCCATAACTTCCCGCCTGGTGCAATACCCCAGAGCTTCCAGTAGTAGAGGTGTAGGGAAACACCACTACTGCGCTATCGGCAAATATTTTGGGCACATCACTTTCCTCAACATAACCCGTAAACCTTATTTGGGGGACATGGCTATATTTTTTTCGTACACCCTCCAAATAACCAGGAGTATTGGGACTATCAGTTCCGGCAATCACTATCTCAATATCCACATCACTACGTTCCCGTATCCGTTCCACTGCTTCTATCATAAGCTCTACTTTCTTGTAGGTACCGAACTTTCCGAAGGCCATTACCTGTTTGGGGCCCTGTGGAAGCTTATAATCTGGCTCTGGAGGTGTCTCAAAAGCCCCGTGGGGCACCAATGCTATGTTTCTGGCCTTATATTTTTTCTCCAAGATACCCACGTATTTGCCAATGGTGACTGCCACAATATCTGACGCCAATACAAACCGGGTAAGGGTGGACCCAATGAGGCCATAGATTTTTTGGAGTGCCTTGTTCTTGGTGAACCCTGCACTTTCAAGGTCTACCTGTTCTAAGATATTATGAATCAATGATATGGTGGGCAATCCCTTCAACCTGCACACAAAAGGTAACATGAGGCCCAAGGCCGCAGGTATTTTTTTATCCCCAAACTTTAGGAACTGTAGATTAAAAAAAACAGCATCAGGCCGCTCCTCGGACAATGCCTTGTATATACTGAATATGTTGAGGTAACTGTTGAACGCCCAACACTCCTTTACGATTATGGGACATCCAGCATCGGTAAAGGCCAAA
>JBFOLQ010000561.1:0-3562 GCA_040830145.1 Flavobacteriaceae bacterium
AAACCCAGCATCATGGATTTGATCAGTGAAAAAATATTGGGGGAAGCCACCATTACCTCAATTACACAGGCCATAGCCGTACAAAATAAAACCTATGTGGCCCCTGAATTCATCCATTCCATTATTGACATAGAACCGGTACGGGTATTATTTCCCAACGAAGTAATGGAGCCCAACCTATGGGTCAAACATTGTATCACGGCCATCCTTCTACTAAAAGAACAATTGAATGAGGGTGACAGTGTATTGGAGAAAGAATATTTATATCGTTTTTATACCCTGTTTGATCAGTTGTCAGGTCTTTTGTCCAAGCACGGATATGTTACAGATTTAAAGGCCCTTAAAAATCTGTACCACGAATTATTGAGAACAGAGACATTGGATTTTAGAGGAAATCCACTGCAGGGCTTACAGGTCATGGGCATGCTGGAAAGCAGAAATCTAGACTTTGAAAATGTTATCCTTACTTCCGTTAATGAAGGCATCCTACCCTCGGGAAAAGCAAATAATTCCTTTATCCCCTATGATGTAAAAAAGGCACTCGGACTGCCAACCTATAAGGAAAAAGATGCTGTTTATACCTATCACTTTTATCGCTTGCTACAACGTGCGAAAAGAGTATTTCTCCTATATAATACAGAACCTGACGTTCTGGAGGGAGGTGAGAAAAGCAGGTTAATTTCCCAACTATTGGCCGAAAGATTGCCAGGTCATACCATCCATGAAACCATTGCAGCGCCCAAAATAAGTCTGCGGCCCAAAAACCCCTTTGTCCTCTCCAAAGATTCCTTATTACTGAACACCATCAAAAATCAAGCGGGAAGGGGCTTTTCTCCCAGTTCTTTGTCGAACTACATAAAAAACCCACTCCTTTTTTACAAGCAAAACATCCTCAGGGTCAATGAAGTGGAAGAAGTAGAGGAAACCATGGCCGCCAACACATTTGGCACAGTGGTACATGATGCGCTGGAAACACTCTATAAACCCTTCCTAAAAAAACAGATTACCCCAAGTGCCATTGATCAAATGAAACCACTGGTAAAGGAGGTGGTGGCCCATCATTTTAAACAAGTATACGGCGGTGGTCCCGCAAAAGGAAAAAACCTAATCGCAAAACATGTAATGGAGCGCTATATTCAGCGCTTTTTGTCAATGGAGCGGAATATGGCCCAGAGGCATGACATACTAATTTTAGGGCTTGAGGAAAATCTCTCCATGCCATTGAACATTCCCGACGTGCCATTTCCCGTCTTACTCCGAGGAAAGCTAGACCGAGTGGACGTCATTGACGGCCAACTGCGTATCATTGATTACAAAACAGGAAAAGTAGAATCCAAAAATGTGACCGTAAGGGAATGGGACACTATGTTCACGGACTATACCAGTAATAAAGCTTTTCAATTACTTTGCTATTCCCTCATGTACAGTAGACAAAATACGGTACCCCAAATGCAAGCGGGCATTGTTTCCTTTAAAAATTTAAGTGCTGGACTACTACCATTCACATTAAGGGAAAATGGAAACGGTATGGATTTCCACATCGATACGAATCTTTTACATCGATTTGAATCCAGTCTAACAGATTTAATTGCCGAAATCTGCAACCCCAATGTGCCATTTCATGAAAAGGAACCACTGTTCTGAGAGGTGGCATCAAAGATGTCTTCAAGGTAATGGATCAAGTCAGCGGCATGGGAAATAGCCTTGGGCGCGTTGGCCTCCTTAACACTGGTTTCAATATCGATACACAATTGTTTTCCCCCATGAAATCCCAACGCGCCAAAAGATCCTTTAAAAAAATGGGCTTTCTGTCCTAGTCCGGTCAAATCACATTCTCGAACCATACGACTCAATTCCATCAAATGGTCGGGAATGGTCTCTCTGTAAATGGATTTGATCTCACCAACGAATTCTTCCCCTTCCTCCTCCTGCATGGTAAGGAACAATTTTTTAAAATCGTCATCTTTGGGAGAAAATATCTCGTTTTCCTTCCTTACTGTCAACTCCCCCATTTCAACGGGTATACTATCCGTATCAGATATAGCATGGATATGTTTGTGGATAACCCTTACAAGTTCGTGTTGTGCATAGGGCTTCGTGATGTAATCGTTCATTCCCATTTCCAGGCAACGTTTGCGTTCATCTGCCAAGGAATGGGCAGAGCAACCGATAATAGGAATTTGGGAACCTAGTTTTTCCCTAATGTACTGAGTACATTCGTACCCATCCATATTGGGCATTTGAAGATCCATGACGACAACGTCGCAGGTTGATTTTTTCAGTTTTTCCAGGGCAATCCGGCCGTCTCCTGCCAATTCAGTGATTACCTTTGCCTTATCCAAATACTTCATGGCCAATAGCTGATTGTGTTGGTTATCCTCTACTAATAACACCCTGGTCCCTTCTATATTGGGTAGGTTTTCATTCAATTTTAGCTCAGCCTGTGTATCCGGACATTCAACCGGTGTAATCTCGTATTCAATCTTTACCCTAAACGTTGATCCCTTTCCAGGTTCACTTTCCACCTCAATATCCCCTCCATGGAGGTCAACGAGCATTTTTACAATATTGAGTCCAAGTCCAGAGCCTCCATAAATTCGGGTAGTACATTTTTCTGCTTGGGTAAACCGCTCAAATATCTTTTTAAGATTTTCCTGATCAATGCCCACGCCGGTATCGCGTACCGAAAACTGCATCAAGACATGGGTTTCAGTTCTTTTCAGTACCTCTATGTCCAAATGCACAGTACCGTAATCAGTAAATTTTACCGCGTTATTGGTGAGGTTGATTAAAATTTGGGTCAATCTCGTGGAATCTGCATTGACATAGGTGGGAATATTGGAATCAATATGCTTTGAAAGCTGTATTCCCTTCGTTATGGCAGAATTGGACTGCAGTTTCAGAATATGGTCTGTCACCTCCACAAGGCACGTGGGTCTTGTTTCCAACTGTATTTTTCCACTCTCTAACTTGGAGACGTCCAAGACATCGTTAATGAGCAACTTTAAATTCTGGGAAGCCTTGTAGACGATTCCTAGGTATTCCTGCTGTTCCTCGTCAAGCTTTGTCTTAAAAAGCAAGTCATTGAAACCAATGATGGCATTAAGGGGGGTCCTGATCTCATGGCTCATGTTGGACAAAAACTCGTCGCGTACCCTGGCCAACCGTTCTGCTTCTTGTTTTTGGCGCCTTAGTTTTATGATACTCATGATGGTACTTGACAAAGTCGTAAGTATTCCCCGTTGTTGTTCATTCAGCTTTTTGGGCTTATTGTCAATGACACATAGGGTCCCTATGGCATGCCCATCATCATCAATCAGGGGAAAACCCGCATAGAATACTATGTTCGGTGCACCCTTGACCAATGGGCTATCCTTAAAACGGGAATCCTTGGCAGCGTTCTCTATTTCCATGATGGAGCTCCCCATGATGGTGTACTGACAGAATGAAATATTCCTAGGGGTCTGGTCTGCATCAAGTCCCACCTTTGATTTAAACCATTGTCTGTCCTTATCAACCAAACTGATTAGGCAAATGGGAACATCCAACATATCAGACGCCA
>JBFOLQ010000562.1:0-10168 GCA_040830145.1 Flavobacteriaceae bacterium
CCTATGACAGGGAGACCACCGAATTGGGGAACACCGCGTTCAACGACGGGTCCTTTGAGGTGTTCCTAAGATATGAACTGATCACAAGACATAGAAGGGTCATCACGCCCAGATTCTTTTAACGACAACCAGTAAACGTGTTTTAAACAACAACCCCCTAAACAAAAAACAACCATGACTTATATAAAAAGAATAGCACTCTGTACGTTTCTGGTCGCAAGCCTTGTACAGGCACAGGAAAAAAAAGTGGACAAGGCCAACGATGCCTTTGAGAACTATGCCTTCATGGATGCCATAGAATCTTATGAGGAATTGGTGGGACAAGGCTACTCTGAGGTTGAAATATTCCAAAAACTGGGAAATGCCAATTACTTCAACGCCCAATATGAAGAGGCGGCCAATTGGTATGGAAAGCTATTACGGCTTGAAAACGCCGGGGAAATAGACCCCGAATACAAATATAGATATGCCATTTCACTCAAGTCATTGGGAAAATATGAAGAATCCGATCAATGGTTGAAAAAGTTCCAGGAAGAAAAGGGGCTGGACCTTAGGGCAAAGAATTATGAGAAAAAAACGGACTATCTAGAACGTATCAGGAATAATTCCGGAAGATTTGATATTAAAAATTTAAGCATCAATTCCACCGGTTCAGACTTTTCACCTTCCGTAAACGGGGACCAGTTGGTCTTTTCGTCTGCCAGGGATACTGGACTTACCGCAAAAAGAATCCATTTATGGAACAAAAAGGGATTCCTGAACCTCTATGCCACAACGCGTGACCAAGACGGTGAGTTGGGACCTGTAACACAGTTTGATAAAAAATTGAACTCCAAGGCCCATGAATCATCCATCGTTTTCACAAAGGATGGCACTACGGCCTACTTTACCAGGAACAATGACAGTCGAGGTTCCTTTTCAAAGGACAAGAATGGGGTTACCCGCTTGAAGCTATACCGGGCCACCAAGAAAAATAACAAATGGACAAATATCACGGAACTGCCTTTCAATGCAGATGATTACTCCGTGGCCCACCCTACCCTATCACCCGATGAAACCAAGTTATACTTTGCCTCTGACATGCCTGGAACAATGGGAGCATCAGACATCTTTGTGGTGGACATCAATGGTGATGGAAGTTACGGGACCCCAAAAAATCTTGGCCCCAAAATCAACACGGAGGCACGTGAATCCTTTCCATATGTATCTGGCTCCAATGTACTCTACTTTGCCTCTGATGGGCACCCTGGTTTGGGCGGATTGGATATTTTCGCCACGCGATTGGACGAGGAACTCCATATTGTAAATGTGGGGCAACCGGTCAATAGCAATCAGGATGATTTTTCCTTTGCCATAGATGAGGAGACCAAAGTGGGTTATTTCGCCTCGAACCGAAAGGGAGGAAAAGGGGACGATGACATTTATGGTTTTTATGAGAAGAAGTCCTTGAATCTGGATTGCAGCGCCATTGTTCAAGGGGTAGCCCGAAACAAGGAAACGGGAGAGGTGATTTCAGAAGCTGAGATAACCATAACCGACAATGCAGGCACAACCATTGCATCAACGATATCCGATGCGCAAGGAAGGTTCAACACCACATTGGATTGTAAGACCGGAAGTTTCTCGGTAGCGGCCACCAAAAAGAAATACGAAAAGGCCGAAACCATCTTTGACATGAAAGGGGAAGCGACCACCCATGAGATGGAATTGCTCCTGATACCCTATGTTGAAGCCAGTAAGGGCGTGGACCTAATGAAACATCTTGATATGGAACCCATTTACTTTGATTTTGACAAATGGCACATACGCAAGGATGCCCAAGCCATTTTGGAAAAAATAATCCTGTACATGAAGGAATATCCTGAAATGAAAATCGAGATTCGCTCCCATACCGATTCAAGGGGAGATGACGGATATAACAAGACCCTTTCTGAAAAACGGGCCAAGGCCACCATGGAATATATAGTTTCCATGGGAATTGATGCCACTAGGCTCACCAGCAATGGTTTCGGGGAAGAGCAATTGACAAATGATTGTAAAAATAATGTTCCCTGTTCCAGGGCAAAACATCAATTGAACAGACGATCTGAGTTTATAGTTGTAGAGGACTAAATAATCATCCCACTTGTGAATGGTAAAGCCCCTTTTTTGAGGGGCTTTTTCTTTTTTTCATATCCAACTAAGTGGTAATTTTGTGCCAGTTGAATTTTTCCATGCGCATCTCCTTTCACAAACTAATCAAATGGGCCTTAATCTGTGTCTATTTGGTAATCATTGCCGGAGCCGTAGTACGAATGACCGGAAGCGGCATGGGTTGTCCCGACTGGCCCAAATGTTTCGGATATTACATCCCTCCCACTGATGGATCGCAATTGCAATGGCAACCCCAAAAAAGCTTCAAAAAGGGACAGGTCATCATTAGGGAGGAATCCCTACAAGTGGCAATACATGATTTTACGACATCCAGCGAGTACCAACCAAACCATTGGGAGGCCTATACAAAACACGACTATGCCGTCTTCAATGTAGCCCATACCTGGACAGAGTACATCAACCGTCTTATGGGGGCCTTGGCAGGATTGGCCACCTTGGTCCTTGCCATCTTTTCAATTGGCAAATGGAAAACCGATAAGCGATTGACCCTCCTATCATGGCTGGTGGTCTTGGCCATGGGATTTCAAGGATGGCTTGGGGCCACCGTGGTATATTCCGTATTGGAACCCGTGAAGATCACCGTTCATATGCTCGTGGCCCTTGGCATCGTGGCCCTTTTACTTTGGATACTTTTTCTTTCCAAGGGCAAGGATGCACTTCCCCATACCTTCAATACAAAGGTACATGGGTTGTTATGGGCCACCTTGGTGCTCACCCTTGTTCAGATTGCGGTGGGCACCCAAGTACGTCAATTTATTGATGATCAAGTATCCATTCTGGGGTATGGGGCAAAAAATCTATGGTTACAGCATCCGACCACAGGGTTCTACCTACACCGTTCCTTTTCCATTTTAGTGGTGGTGGCCAATCTTTATTTGGCGCATCTGGTGGCAAAAAATTCCCTGAAACGCTATAATATGAAATGGGTATTGGGCCTATTGGCCATTGAAGTGGTCTCCGGTGTGGCAATGTACTATCTTGATTTTCCGTTCCTAAGTCAGCCTATTCATTTGGTTTTTGCGAGTATTCTCTTTGGGTTACAGTTTTATATGTTATTGAAAAGCCATGCTGCCAAAAGGAAACAAAACTTTGTACATTTGTCGGCACGCTGACCCTTGCCCATGATTTACAAGATCAGGATTATACTGGACGCTGAGGAAGATATCTTCCGGGATGTGGAAATTGAATCGCACTTTTCATTGGAGGAGTTTCACAATACCATTACCCAGGCCTTTGGGTTCCTAGGGAATGAAATGGCCTCTTTCTTCACATGTGACGCCGATTGGGTCCAGGATGAGGAAATCCCCCTTTTTGATATGGGTGATCCTGATGGCGGCATACGCCTTATGGCCCAAACAAAGCTCTCTGACGTCATGACCAAGGAAAGCCCCAAATTGATCTATGTGTACGATTTTTTGAACATGTGGACCTTTTTTGTGGAATTGGCCGATGTGGTAATGGAAGAACCGGGACGTATATATCCAAATCTATTGTTCAGTTTTGGAGAACTCCCGGAATCCCCTCCGGAAAAAAGGTTCCAATCGGATGCCGTGGACAATCCCTTCGGTATTGACGACACCCTTGACAGCTATGAGGACCTTGATTTTGATGAGAATTGGAATTGAATCAACGGGCAGTAACCAGTGAACGGCACATAACCCAAAGAGCGTACAAAGGACAAATGTAAAAGTACAACCCAAAGGTGCGGAATTTAGCACGGAACCGGCCACTAAAATACAAGCACCCATCCAAAATACAGGCAACGGAACCTAGAACAACAGAAACCTCAAACCCAACAACAAAAAACCACAACGAGTAACCGTAAAAAATGCTAAACCTATACCCCGCCCAAATAGAAAGTATTTCATTGCACAGAGTTGGCAATAAATACAAAAATGAAGGAATTTTTTTATCTGAAGTGCCCCATCGCCTCAATGACGAGACCACGGCACTCCTAAAGGAATATTTTTTTAGGCCCTTTCGCGAAAAAGAGGAAAATTACTATCGATTGGATCACGAGGTGGATGTGGAATTCAATGAGATCTTCAAGTATGCGTCCGCCATTTTCTCAAATCCCGATTCGGCCCATATCAATTCCAAAAAAATTGCCACCCATCTTTTTGAGCAGTCCAACCACCCCCATATCAAAAGTGGGGAAGCCTATGTGGTCCTTTTGAGTGGTATTTTATTGGACAATGAAAAAGTGGATGCCGTGGGCATCTTCAAAAGTGAGCTAAAGCACGATTTCCTGCAATTTGAGGAAAAGGGATCTAACTTGGATATGATTGTACAACAAGGCATCAATATCAATAAATTGGACAAGGGATGCCTTATTTTCAATGTAAACAAGGAAGAAGGCTATAAAGTACTGTCAGTGGATAGCAACCGATATGATGCCAAATATTGGCTCACCCATTTTTTGGGATTGGATGTATTGGCCGATGAAAACTTCTATACCAAAAACTACCTTAAGTTTTGTCAAGGTTTTGCCAAGGATGTGGTTCTACCGGCTGAGGACAAGCAACAAGAGGTGTTGTTCATGAACCGTGCCGTAAACCATTTTGCTAAGAATGATGCCTTTGAGGAAACCCAATTTCTGAACGAGGTCATGGAGAATCCGGACCTCATTCCCGAGTTCAAGCACTACAAGGTGGAAAAGGGGCCCAAGTACAGTATAGAGGATGTATCAAACTTTTCCATAGCCAATAAGGCCGTATCCGATGCGCGTAAAAAAATTAAGAACGTCATCAACCTGGACACCAACATTCAGATAAAGATGGATTTTATCAACCCTGAATCGGCAGAAAAATTTGTGGAAAAGGGATGGGATGAGGAACGCCAAATGTATTATTATCTCGTGTATTTCAACAAGGAGCAGAAAAGCTAGAAACCCTTCCAAATACATCCACTGAAATGATATTGACGCTATCATTGGGCATACTATTCTTATTACTGGCGGCCATTCATTTCAATTGGGCCCTTGGGGGAACTTTTGGGTTTGAACGGTCACTACCGACCAACGAAAAGGGGGATAGGGTATTGAATCCCAAAAAAGTAGACAGTGCCATCGTGGGTATGGCACTCCTCGTCTTCGGTCTTTTTTATACGATCCAATCGGGGGTGCTGGCCGTGAATATGCCTACATGGGCGTTTAGGTACGGTGGATGGATCATCCCCACCACCTTCCTCTTACGGGCCATGGGCGATTTTAAATACGTTGGCTTCTTTAAAAAAATAAGAAAAACGCCTTTTGCAAAGTTGGATACCCGTCTCTTTTCCCCACTGTGCCTTCTCATTGGGGCAATGGGAATACTGGTGCAGCTTAGGGTGGGGTAAAACAAAGGTGTACGTCAATATCCATATCCGGTCATACGGCACCACATTCGGGTTGGTACACTCGCTTAAAGACACTCTTAAAAGCGTTTCTCTATAATTTGTTTCATACTCATATCCTGATAGTTACGCCTTACAAAAGCCAAAGCTCCCTCTAAAATCTCTCCCATATTCCGGCAGTTTTTAAAGGCCATATCATTGGAGAATTGATAGATCTCACCACGTAACCGCCCCACATTTTTTTCTGTTGAAATCGTATCGGTCTTACTGATTCCCACCAGTTCCCTTAACCTTTTCTCCGTACTGATAATGCGTTTGGCCACAATGGAACGCTCTTCCACCTTATACTGCTCTACCGAGTGGTTCTGCAACTTTTCAGCCACAAGTTGTACCATCACATTGTTCTCCTTAAAGAATTGGGGGCGGTATACCTTTAATTTCCCTTCATAACATTGTTGGTCAAAATCAATGGCCCGAATGCGGTATACCACATGGTCAAAATCATGGACGGGCACAATCAAATAATTGTATGAGCGCATGTCCCCCAATAGACGTATGGTACAGCGTTCATTGAATTTTACAAATTGTTTTGCCAGTTGCGCCTTTTCCGATTCTGTGCACATGGGAAGCATATCCTTGATAAAGGTATCTCCTGGAATACCGGCAATGTGTTCCTCTATCAGGGTATCCTTATAGACCAAAAAATTGAGGTTATAGGGCGATAGCATATGTTCCAGTTCCAGCCCATAAATCCGGGACGCATCGGTCTTCTTTACATAAAAATAGATAAAGTTGTCGTTCAAGATATTACGCACCTTGATACGAAAGGGTTTTGAATTGCCAAAAGTGCAAAAATCAACGGCATCGATATTAAGATATTCCAAGATGCGGTCACTACCGTCTGAATGTAGTATGGAGTACACCCTTTTGAGGCTTAGGTCAATCTCCTCCCGTTCAGAATCTGAATAATATACCCGCACCCACAGTGTATCCTCCCCATTCTTGTCGTACACTACCACCGATCCGGAAAAACGCAACAAATCCTCATAGAAAATGGGTATCTCTATTTTCCGGTTATATTGCTCTAAATAGGCATCTAGAGCATCTCCTACAGGAAAGGCCGGTTTTTTCTGGGACATTAATTTTTCACTTGCCATAAACGGTCATTTTTTCACCAAATAACATCAAGATTGGGCCAAATTACAACAGCCTACCCCTGACTGACAACAAAATATGGGGAAAAACCCCTTAACTGCCTAATTTTACACCATATGGGGGGCAACATATATGAAACATTTAGATATCAAACGTAAAATTACACTACTCTTGTATATACTCGGTATATATCAAGGGATGGCGCAATTGAGTGATTTACATTATTTCCCACCGCTCAAGCAAACCACAAATAACCAAGCTGTACAACAACAGCGCATACACCTCTCTACACCTGAGACCACCCCTTTTGATGTCAATGTATTTCAAGGCACATCCGCAACGGCCGTAGCCACCTTTACCATATCAAATACCGCTCCCGCCACCTATACCTTGGGTAACGGTGATAACAATGTTACCTTGGTCAACAACACAAACACCGGAGTGGTGCTCAGTAATAGCGGGCTTCGTTTTATCTCGGACAATGGTGAAAAATTCTACGTAAATTTTAGGGGACGATCAGGAGCCCAAGCTGCATCCCTTACCTGTAAGGGACGGGAAGCCATAGGGCAGAGCTTTAAATGGGGTGGGGTACCCAATCTGGGAATAATAAGCCATATATCCAATACCTTGGGGATTATGGCCACAGAGGACAATACTACCGTTACCATATCAGGCTATGATCCGGACTGTGTCTTTCGGTTGCAAAACGACCCGGATGGGATTACCAATAATAGTATCACGGTGACCCTAAACGCCCATCAAAGCTATGTACTGGAGACAGTTGTAAATAATAACAACGCTACATATGCCCCAAATGCCACTGGATTTTTAGGTGCCTCCATAGAAGCGGACAGACCCATTGTCATTAATAATGGAGGGCTCAATACCAGTGTTTTTGGGACCAATGTGACCCGGGATGCTGGCATTGATCAACCTGTACCCATCGAAAAGCTGGGGGATGAGTATGTGTTTATCCGGGCAAATGGAACCAATATATTGGAATTTGTGGTAATCATAGGAACAGAGGATAATACTGATATTTTCGTCAACGGTTCCGCAACAGCCATTGCCACTATTGATGAAGGGGAATTTTTTCAAATTCCGGGAACCAATTATTCAGGAACGTCCGCAGGGTCCAATATGTATGTTACCACCAGCGAAAATGTGTATGCCTATCAAAACATAGGAGGGTCGTCATCAAATGCCACGGGAGGACTCAATTTTGTGGCGCCCGTCAATTGTGAGATGCCTGATGTTGTGGACAACATTCCCGATATTAGAAATGTGGGCGGAATCACCATGACAGGGGGTGTTACCATTATAGCATCCTCCTCCACCCCGGATGCAAACATCAACATTACCGATGGTAACGGGGCGGTTACGCTTCCAGCGTCACAAACGGTTACCGGAACTTCGGATTGGAAGACCTTTTTTATATCAAATCTAACAGGGAATGTAGAAGTACAATCCACAGGGCCCATTGCGGTGGGATTCATTGGATCTAGTGGCGCCCGTGGGGTTGCAGGTTATTTTTCGGGCTTTGATCTGGTCCCAGGCCTGACCATCAACATTACGGCCAGCATTACCTGTATTCCCTCCAGTCCCATAGAAATCCAGGAAGATGAAACATTTGACGGATATCAATGGTATAAGGATGGGGTGGAAATAGCTGGAGCAACCGGTACTAACTTTACCCCTACGGAAGTGGGCACCTATCAATTGGAGGTTATCAAAGGGCCCTGCACGTATTTCAGTAATAACCTTTTCATTAGAAATTGCTCCATCATCACGAACAGCAGGATAACCTATAGGGTAAAAAAGGAATGATTCACCAAATCGGTTGGGTATAATGTCCTGGACAGATCAATCGGTCGGTTTATCCTTAAAAAGTATCGTTGAATTACTGTACGAAACAACTTTCACCACGCTTTGGGATACCTTCACAACATGTTTTTGATGATTGTCCCAAAAATGGATTTCTTGCACTAAGCTAAGCGTCATATATGCCAATTCCCAATGCTATAAAAAGAATTGTACCATTTGTACTCTGGGTCCTGGCCTCGGTAGGGACATGCCATGCCCAATTGAGCGACCTGCACTACTTCCCTCCACTCAAACAAAGATCTAACAACAGTGGGGTGAAACAACAGCGATTATACCTCTCTACCCCTGAAACTACGGCTTTTGATGTCAGTGTATTCCAAGGTACCTCAGCAACGGCCTTGACCACCCTTACCATCTCAAATACATCTCCCGCCACCTATACCCTGGGCAATGGCGATAATAATATCACTTTGGTCAACAATACCAATACGGGTGTCGTATTGAGCAATAGCGGGCTCCGCTTTGTCTCTGCCAATGGGGAGAAGTTTTATGTAAACTATCGAGGGCGGTCATCTGCCCAAGCCACTTCCCTGACCACCAAAGGGCGGGAAGCCATAGGGCAAAGTTTTAAGTGGGGCGGCGTGCCCAATACGGGAACCACCACTGATCTGTCCAATACCCTGGGCATTATGGCCACCGCGGATAATACCACTGTGACCATTTCAGGTTATGATACGGACTGTGTCTTTAGGTCACAAAACGATCCAGATGGGATTACGAACAATACCATTACCGTCACCTTGAATGCCAACCAAAGCTATGTATTGGAAGCTTTGGTGGTCAATAACAACGCTACATATGCTGCCAACCGGACAGGGTTTATTGGGGCTTCCATAGAAGCGGACAAACCCATTGTCATTAACAATGGGGCCATGAATACCAGTAGCAATGGCTCTACCTCAAGGGATGCGGGCATTGACCAACCCGTACCTTCCGATAAACTTGGGGATGAATATGTATTCATCAGGGCGAATGGCACCAATGTACTTGAGTTTGTCATGATCATTGCAACTGAGGACAATACCGAAATTTTCGTAAATGGCTCCGCAACACCCATAGCCACTATTGATGAGGGGGAATACTTTCAAATTCCCGGAACCAACTATTCCGGAACAACCGTGGGATCAAACATGTATGTCACCACCAGTGAAAACGTGTATGCCTATCAAAATATAGGGGGATCGTCCGGGGTACAGACAGGAGGGCTCAACTTTGTGGCACCGGTCAATTGCCAAATGCCCGATCTTATGGATAACATTCCCAATATCCGGAACGTCGCCGGTCTAAATTTCAATGGGGGCATAACCATTATTGCCTCCTCCAGTACCCCCAATGCCAATATTTCGGTAACGGATGGCAATGGGGCCGTAACCTTGCCCAGCCCCAATACCGTAACAGGCTCACCCGATTGGAAAACCTTTTACATCGCCAACCTTACTGGCGATGTGTCCGTACAATCCACAGGGCCCATTGCCGTAGGCTTTGTGGGCGTGAATTCCAATGCAGGAATTGCTGGGTATTTTTCAGGCTTTGACCTGGTACCTGTATTGACCATTGACATTACGGCCAGTATCACCTGCATCCCATCCAGTCCGATTGAAATTCAACAAAACGAATCATTTGATGGCTATCAATGGTACAA
>JBFOLQ010000563.1:0-12815 GCA_040830145.1 Flavobacteriaceae bacterium
AGATAGACCTTATCAATGGAAGTATTGCTATAAAAAAGTATAGCGGAAACCTCGATTTGAATACCATCAATGGAGAAATAGATTTGAATGTGGGCCATGTTAGTTTTGTGGCCGAGACGATTCATGGGGATATTTATGCCGATGAAAAGTTAGACCTTGATTTTTCCGATAGGCACGTAGGGCATAAGGTTGAAAGCAGCCGCAAAAACCTGGCGGATAGGTTGAAGCTCAACACCATTAATGGTAACATGTACCTTAGACTCTGAACTGTACCGATATCAGAATTGACATAACGCGGAAAATGAAGAAATCAATTTGGATACTGTGGTTTTTGGTCGTGGCGAATGTATCATTTGCGCAAATGCCGAACACCCTTTCAAACAGTGACAAGGTATACGGACTGTCAAAATTTTGGCAGGAGGTAAACTACAATTTTGTCTACCTTGACAAGGTTGATAGGGAAAAATGGGAAAGTGACTATAAACAACTTATCGCTGAGGTTCAGGAGACCAGTAATGATTATGAGTATTACAGATTGTTGCAACGGTTTTGTGCCTCATTGAAGGATGGACATACCAATGTGTACTTCCCGGAATCGTTGGATAGTCTTATATATAATACTTGGTTTGGGAAGTACAGGCTTTTTCTGAAGAACATTGATGGGAAGGCCATAGTGGTACGAACCAATTTGAGTAAGAAAGAAGAGATTCCCATCGGGACCGAGATACTGGAGGTCAATGGTATTCCTACCAAGGAATATGCAGAAACCTATGTAAAGCCATACATTGCGTCCTCCACTGACTATATATTGGAGAACAATTCAATAGCTTGGTTGTTGCAGTCCCCAAAGGGAACCTCTTATGATGTGCGGTTCAAAAAACCCAATGGCGACGTTTTTGACCTTCAATTGACGCATAGTGAGGTAACCGAAAAGGAGGTGTATCCTCCTTTTGAGGACAGGGACTTATTGGACTTTAAATGGTTGGATGACAAGATTGCCTATATGAGTCTCAACAGTTTTTCCCAACTAAAAATTGACAGCCTATTTCTGGAGAAATTACCGGAGTTGAGAAACGCCAAAAAGCTAATTGTTGATTTGCGGAACAATGGAGGGGGAAGCACTGGAATAGGGACGTACATTCTGCAATACCTAACTCATGATAAGGAGTTGCGTGGTTCGGTATCCCAGAGTAGGTTGCATATCCCTTCGTTCAAGGCTTGGGGCAAATGGACCCAAGCCAAGGATACGATCAATGGGTCAGAAGAGACGAGGGAATGGAACAAACAGGCCTTGCTCTCTTATCAAGATAACTATTACCATAAGTTTCCGCACTATCCAGCTGAAATTGACCTAGGGCGAAAAGAACGGGTCGTGGTACCCACAGCATTGTTGATTGGGAACAACACGGCTTCCGCGGCGGAAGATTTTTTGATAGCGGCCGATAATCAAGAGCACATGATAAAGATTGGAGAACCCACCTATGGTAGTACAGGGCAACCCTTAGTGTTTGATTTGCCCGGGGGCGGTTCAGCCAGGGTGTGTACCAAAAAGGATACGTATCCGGATGGGCGTGAATTTGTCGGGGTCGGCATCCAACCTGATATGGAGGTCAAGAAAACCTTAGCGGATTATTTAAACCATAAGGACCCTGTTCTGGAAAAGGCCGTGGCCTATTTAAAGCAGCAATAATTGCACCATAGCGAATATTGATGATAGCTAGCTTTCCCACTGACTCTCAAGTAGGGAAGCCCCATTTCAATTCTGACAATATAATGTCCCAGAGGGGAATACTCCCAATGTTAAAGGTGTTCTACAGCGTAAAAGACAAACCGATGTTTGGCAAAATGGTAGTTGTTTTGATTTCTGGAATGTTATTTTTTGGTTGTGGACAAAAGAACTACCAAAATTCCCAGAAATCCTTTGCTAGTGAATTGAACCGACAAATTGAAGAAGTAGGGGTCGATTCTGCGATGGGTTGGTTTCGAGAGAAAAAGGACTTACGGGATTTTTCCTTTCAGGAGTCAGAACTCAACCAATTGGGATATAGGCTTCTTTATGAGTTTAAAAAAACGGAATATGCCATTGAACTCTTTGGGTTGAATGTCCAAAAGTTTCCAAAATCATCAAATGTTTATGACAGTCGTGGTGAAGCACATATGAAGAGTGGTGACTATGGACCGGCGGTAAAAGATTATGAAAAGGCGATTGTGCTCAGTGAAAAGAAACTATTTCACCATTTGGGCTTTCTAGCTTCAAAGTCTTATGCTGCTACTAAACTCCCTAACGATGATAAAAAACTTTTTGTGGCGAAGGGAAATTGGGCCAATGAAATTGCCTTTGTATTTGTTCAAGGCGGGCCGGATATACAATTGAATATTGACACCAAAGATGCCCTTCATATGATGCCGAATTCTGGAGAATTGTTGAAGGTCTACCCTTTTCAGTCTCAAATGTTGAATCCTGAAATATTGGTGGCAGATCCCGTCTTGACTCCGTCCCAAAGTGCATTTGAAAATGCAGTTAGTGTGGAGATATTGGATAAAACCTTAACTTACCTACGTCAAAAGGGGAAGAAGATTTTTTTAATAGGTCACTCTTATGGAGCATCTATCTGTCTTGAATATTTAAGTACTAAGGTAAACCAGGCAGAAAAAGTGGTTTTAATGGGTCTCGATTTGAATGAGGATATTAGTAGCTGGGATTCCTTGAAAAGTGGGGAATATATTCGTTGGAAAAACGGAAAAATACCGTATGCAACGGAAGTTTTTTGGTGGATTCCGGATGATTTTCCCAAGAAGGGGTCCTTCAATGGGGTTGCAGATAATTTAACCTCACTTGTCCGGAGCAATATGAAGAAGAATTATTTGGAGGTGTTACGGGAGGAAGACTTTGATAATATAGTGTCCGTTTACGCTGAGAATGATGAAGCAAATGGTTGCAAATCCCGAGAAGAGATTGATTTTCTTATATCAAAGAAGGTGACCGTAGTAGGAATCAAGGGAAATCATCATAGTATGATGAATGTACATTTCATGGAAAATTTATATCATCACTTGATATATGGAAAGAGTATGGAATAGAAAAAGGCACACACTAATCATTTGTATCGTATTGGTACTTATGGTTGGCTGCGGTTCTTCCAAACAAGTCAACGGGAATTCAGAGGGGAAAACAACCGCGGAAGAACCGCTCTTTAATCGGAGCAATCTTTCCCTTCTGGCGCAAATTCGCCAAAAAAAGGGGATTGTAATCAAGAATGGGGTTCCCTCACTCCAGAAGGCAGATGTTTCGTTGGGGTCGGCCGCCTATGAGCCCTTGTATATCTTGAATGGACAGGTTATGGGGAATTCCTTTTCTTCCGTAAATGAAATTGTGGAAGGGCCCATGGTAAAGAAAATTGAGGTATTGAGTGGGGCCGATGCTTCTTTCTATGGGACCCAGGGGTCCAGTGGGGTCATTAAAATAACGACCTATTGATTCATGCCTTATTGGTTGGGCACATCTATGTACGATATCTTGGTCTGCTTTGCCTGATAGACGGGAGAGGTGATGAACAGCTTATGTACTTGGTTGTCCCAATCCCTCACTACATTGAAATAGCTACTGTTGTTTACGGCCATAATCTCATTGCAATCTTGGCATGTATGCTTATAGTCCAAAAAATGATGGGCAAATTCATGGAAGGCGACCACCCGCAAAATTTCTTGGTCTATGGTTGCGGCCCAATTGACAAGAATGTGCTCTATATCACCATAGGAATCCCGAACCACCTTCCCTAGGACTGTATTGCCTTCTTCCAAGGAGAGCGTATTGGTGATATCAATGCTTTTTAGTTGAAACAGTTTTTCGTGGTAGTCAATACCGTAGTGGTCACAATAATTGAAAAACTCGGTTAAAATGGGCCGTAATCTTCCATCGATATCAACACTTTCCTGACCCTTTGCATAAAAGAGGGACAAAAACAGTAGACACAGCAATAGCACATCTTTCATTTTGGTTAAGTTTTGGTTTGGATAATGGCGATGAAGTGTCCTTATTAATAAACGGAGAAACGCCCATAATATTTCTATTTGATTGTTTTTTAACTTTTTAATAGGGAATTTCCCAATTTTTGTAAAGAAGTATTGTTATTCATGCATTCAGTAAAAAACAATGGTACGTTAAAGAATCAATAAATAGGTCTTAATAAAAACACAAAAGACTTGGCGACACAGACTATGATTAGTTGTTTTGTGGTATAACCGGTCTTTATGAGAATCTTTTTACTTGCCCTTTTTCTACCCTTTTTTTCAATATCCCTACAGGCTCAGACCCTTAGCTCCATGGTGGTGGATTCCGTGACCCAGGAGCCTATTCCATACGCTACCATACGGGTAGGGGAAAGGGGGAGCATAACCAATGAGGAGGGTAGGTTTACCATTGTTCTCCCTAATGGTACCACGGCCAATGATACCCTTTTTATCTCCAGCATGGGATATGAATCCATCGGTAAACCCATTGCCCAGTACACAGAAAAAGTAGTGGCACTTGCCCCCAAGGCCATAGCATTGAACAATGTCATTGTATCCAACAAACAGTACACCGGGGAGGAACTCATTGATTTGGTACAGGACCGTATGGATGACAATTACAGTTCCGATTTGAGTAAAAGAAGAGTGTTTTTTAGGGATGCCTTTCATCAACATATGATGCGGTTTGACTACACCTTTATAAAGTCGACCATTGATGTATTGAACAAGCCCTTTATGGACAGTATTATAGGGACCCTACCCAGAAAATCCAGCTACTATACGGAAATCTTGGGAGATCTTTATGGGGATGGGCTGGCGGAAAGGCACAAATTAAAGCTTATCAAGGCATCTGAACTCTACGATAAAAACAATATGTTGGAGTTTGAAAGTGTGGAAAAAAAGTTCAATGAGATCATTCAGGAAAATGTAAAACCCAATTCCTATTTTAAAATAAAGTCAGGTATTTTGCCCCTTGGGAAGGTAGAGGGGGAAGAATTTGCGGAGCTGTTTGAGACCCCGGCCGATTCTACGGATGCGGAGGCCCTTAAAAAGGAGCTTGAAAAAAAGAAGGAATCGGAAAAAGAACGAAAGACCAATTATTTGAAGTACCGAAAAAACGCTGTGGGAAATCTGTTAAGGGACCAATTTTTTCACGAGGACACCCCCTTGGATTTCATACAGAAATCAAGAAAGTATGAGTTTGATATTAAGGACTTCACGTATATGGGGGATGCGGCGGTATATATTGTCGGATTCAAACCCAAGAGGTCGGCTGATTATAGGGGAACCCTGTACATTGATTCTGAAGATTTTGCCATTTTACGTGTGGACTATGAGAACACGGAGTCCCTCCGAACGTTCAAGCTCCTTGGTGTAGGGATGGACCAATATTTAAAAAAGGGGAAGCAGTTGTATGCCAAGAATGCCCAAGGAAAATACACGCTCCAATTTTTGGAACAGGAACAGGGGACGGACGTGTCCGTGAAAAGGCCGATAAAGATTATAGAGCTTAATAAGGTGGTCAAGGGCCGCAACAAGCAAAACGAACTTTCCGGGAAAATTGACATGAAATCAAGGGGTACGAATAAACAGGAACTTGTGATTTTTGACGAACATGTATTGTCAAGTGATGAATTTGGAGCATTTGAGGAAAAAAATAACGTACTTCCCAAGTACATGCCCAAATACGACCCCAGTTATTGGGAGGGCCATGCCATTATTGAGCCCAATAAAGCCATAAGGGACTTTACCGCGGCCACACCCCCTTCCGAAGATTGACGTTATTGACTTTTGTCAATGTAAAATAATGGGGAAGTAGCTTTCTTTGCCATATGATGGGGAATCGTAAAATGAAGGCTGTGACCCGAAGGGCATATGGCACTCCCGAGATACTAGCAATCTCGGAAATTGATATGCCCAAGATCAAGGACGATGAAGTGCTGGTACGGGTTAGGGCCGTCACGGTCAACCGTACCGACTGTGGTATTCTAACTGGAAAACCCTATATCATACGGGCATTCGTTGGCCCGATTCGTCCAGCCATGGTCCCCGGCACCGATTTTGCCGGAGAAGTCAGGGCCGTGGGGAGAAAAGTATCCCGGTATAAGGTGGGCGATCGTGTTTTTGGGTTTTATGATGAAGGCTTTAAATCCCAGGCGCAGTATATGGCCATTTCCGTTAAAAAAGCCATTGTACATATCCCAGATGGGGTTTCGTTCCAAGAAGCGGTGGCTTCAACAGAGGGATTTCATTATGCGAATAACTTCATCAATAAAATAGCTTCTTCCAAAAAGAAGGTCCTGGTCAATGGGGCCACGGGTGCCATAGGGAGCGCTGCCCTACAGATTTTAAAACATATGGGATGTTATGTTACCGCTGTGGGGAATACCAAGAATCTCGAATTACTGGGAAACTTGGGGGCAGATAAGGTCATTGATTATGAAAAGGAAGATTTTACCCGAGATACTGAACAGTACGATATAATTCTGGATGCAGTGGGCAAGAGTAGCTTTAAAAAATGTAAGCCCCTATTGGGGCCATCAGGGATTTATCTTTCCTCAGAACTAGGGCCCTATGCTCAAAATACATACCTTCCCTTACTGACCCTTTTTCAAGGGAAAAGGGTTGTTTTTCCCTTACCTACCAATTGCAAACGAAGTATCCTGTATGCCCAGGACCTTCTTTCAAAAGGGCTTTTTAAACCCGTCATTGACCGGGTATATCCCATGGAGGAAATTAGGGAGGCCTATAAGTATGTACTGACCGGCCAAAAGACAGGCAATGTAGTCATAGCTATTCCCTAAGTGTTTTACACACATCGTATGCCAATTTTTCGGGGGAACTTACATTTACTGTACAAAACGGTAAACCGTTGATGGCCAACATCAGGTTAAATGGTTCGGCAAGCCCGCCGACCACTTGTCAAAATTATTTTTTGGGGACGGGCTGCTTTCTCCAGAATCCGAAAACACAAGCTTCAGTACATCATACCAAAATTCATTTTAAAGGGGGGTTGCCCTGGCAACTTTATGGATATTGATATGATCAAAGGCAAATTGCATATCTTTAAGACGGAAGCAGTATGTATGATATGCAGTCTGAAAAGGAAACCTTATTGGTGAACAATGGTTGTTGTGAGTCCATGCTTACGGAAGCCCAACGCGGTGACATTGACCGATGGGTTCAAAGAAAATTCCTTTGTAAAGGGGAATTCTTGGTACGTGAAGGCCAAGCAATGCAGGTTTGTTTTCACGTATTGAAAGGGTGTATAAGACAGTTCCAGATTGTCAATGGTGTTGAAAAGACAGTACAATTTTATACGGAGGACCAATCCATCACCTATTTGTCACAATCCAATGGACAACCCTCAAAATATTATTTGGAATGTCTTGAGGATTGTGAGCTTACCGCCATGGATCGTACGGCAGAGTTACGATTGTACAAAAAGTATCCTGAAATTGAATCACTGGCCCGATTGGCCATGGAAGAACAACTTGTCATTTTTCAGGAGCGATTGGCAAATTATATTTCAGCAACCCCTGAGCAGCGATATTTAGACCTTATGCGGGAAAGACCTGAACTATTGTCAAGGGTGCCCCAATATCATCTGGCAAGCTATTTGGGAATAGTGCCCGAAACATTGAGCAGAATACGAAGAAGAGTGGTCAAGGGCATGTAGTCCAGGTTACGGATTTTTTGATCCTATATCGGTTTTTTCCTGTAGGAACTGATAGAACCCTCCTGTTTTCAGGGAATCACTGAAATTGAAATACAATTTTACCGAATCATTGTATACCAGTTTTATCTTGTGATGATTTATGTTGTCAACATACACACTGATCTTTTTATCCGTGAGTGAGTCCTGAAACTCTTGAAAGATGCCCTTTTCCCGGGAAAAGGCCGAAAACCCCTGTAGGCGAATCATCGGGGGTATCCGCTCCACCATTTCCACACTATCGATATCGGCATACATAATATGTTTGTAATAGAACCCAGAGAGCATCTTGAAGTGGTCATTCTTGATTGTGGTCCAGTTTCTGGAATGGGCCAGTAGCACCATTAGGCAGCCAATTGTGACAACGATCACCAAAAGATTCCAGGGCCAAAGAGCTTTTTTTCGTGTCATCGGATTATTCCTTTTTACGGTATTTTTCAAACCACGCCAAGGTATGCGCCACCTTGGTGATTAAATTACTGGGTCTATTGGCAATACCATGGCTCGCTTGTGGGATTTCAACCAGTACAGTGTTCACTTTTCTCAGTTTTAGGGCATGGTACAATTGCTTGGCCTCACTCGGGGGTGTCCGCAGGTCATTCATGCCAACGATGACCATGGTCGGGGTTTCAATATTACCAACGAGTGAAATAGGGGAAAATTTCCAGTATCCCTCAAAATTTTCCCAAGGTTGGCCTGGATAACGTGAATTGGCATACCTGAAATAGTTATCGGCCACCAAGGTCTTACTGATCCAGTTCATGACCGGTTTGGCCACCACGGCCGCTTCAAATCGGTTATTTTTGCCTATCATCCAAGCGGTCATAATGCCCCCGGCACTTCCCCCTGTCACGTACAGCTGGTCTTCATGGGCCACGCCCATTCCAATACAGTGGTCCACCCCATCCATCACATCATTATAATCTTCCCCTGGGTAGTTATTATACAGAAGGTTGGCAAATTCCTCCCCATAACTGGTGCTCCCCCGGGCATTGGGATAAAAGACAACGTACCCATGGGCCGCATATAATTGCATCTCTGCCGAAAAACGGTCTCCATAATTGGCGATGGGCCCACCATGGTTTTCAACCATAAAGGGATATTTCTTTTCGGGGTCATAATCGGGGGGGTACACGATCCATCCTTGAACATCACGTCCATCAATACTGGACTTGTACCATACTTCCTCTACCTGTCCCAAGTCTCTATATTTGAATAGGGGGGCATTGAGGGAGGTAATTTTTTTAGGGGCACGACTCCCGCTCACCATGGCCAGTTCTGCCGGATATTGTGGGGTGGTCTGGGTAAAGGCAATGGTCCCATTGTTAGAGGCACTAAAAGAGCCCCCGGAATCAGGTCTTCCTATGGAAGTGCCCCCAACATTATTGGCCACGGCGCGTAATGTCCCATTGAGGTCCATTCTGGCCAAGCGGGTATTTCCCTTATCATCGTACGAAATGATAAAGCCTTCGCTTTTTGGGTTCCATAGGTAGCCGGTAATGGAACGGTCCAAATTTTCAGAAACGACCCGTTTATCAGACCCATCACTTTTCATGACATGGAGTTTTCTCACCTGGTGCGCCTGTGACTTATCTTCATATCCCACGTAGGCAATGTGCTTTCCATTGGGGGATACGGAAGGACTGATGTCAGGCCCATTGCGTTCGGTAAGGACTTGTATTTCACCATTTTCAACATCCACGGAATACAGTTCACTATTTCTAAAATCATATTCCCAGTCTGGATTTCGGTTGCCAGAAAAATAGATTTTTGAACCATCCGCAGACCATGATAACCGGCCTCGATGGTGAAAGTTTCCTGAGGTTACTTGCCGTGGAGCCCCTCCATTGGCGGGCAGTACAAAAATGTGGTTAAAGCCGGGCTCAATATAACCACGGCCATCAGCCTCATGGTAGAGACGGTCTGTAATCCGTACCGGCTTGGCCCATTTCGCCTTTTTGGGTTTGTTGGGAATTTTCGCAAGTACGGGGGGCTTTTCCGGTACATGCATGGAAAATGCCAATTCCGCTCCATTGGGGGACCAAGTCAGGGAAGATGGACCAAAGGGAAGCTGTGAGATACGCGCCGATTTTCCCGTGTCCAACCAGTATATATAAATTTCGGCACCTTCATCGGTAGCGCTCACATAGGCAACCCGATCTCCTGAAGGGGACCATCTGGGACTACTTTCCCCAGCTTCAGAGTGTGTCAATTTTTGATGGGAAGAAGCGTCCTGGTCTATGATCCATAACTGCCCCATTGCTTTGTCTTCCATAATGTCAAAGCGCATACGGCGATATACGATCTTTTCCCCATCAGGAGAGATTTGGGGGTCAGATACATATTGTAGTGCAAAGACATCCTCGTAGGAAAAAGGTTTCTTTTGGGCCTGCAGGCTGTTCCAAAAAAGAAAAGGGGCAACCATCAAAAACAGTACATTTCTCATATTCATATAGGTTTATGGGTATAAGGTATAAACTTAAGGATAATGGAAGGTTCTCCCAAGGCCTGATTTTACACTTTGGGACGGCCTTATTTGAAATCATTCAATAATATATGAAGGGATGATTGATTATATTTGGAGGACAAATAGTTATGGCCAAGCTTGTATCCATAGGGTTATCGGCATTGATTCTTTTCCAAAGTCTCAATATCCCCTTCCATGCCTTATTGGAACTGGACGAACTCATAGAGCATGCCCAATTTCATTCGGAAACCCATGGAGACAACTTTTGGGTCTTCTTTTCCAAGCACTACGGGGACCTAAAGGAAGAGCATTCCAAAGAACATAAGGAAGAACAGGAAGATCATGAGCAATTGCCCTTTCAGCACCAGAATTGTCATGCGCACACCATTTTTTTCGTATTCTGTCCAATGGCCCTGCCCAGGATAGGGCATCCGGTGGAGAAAGCCGATAAAAATCTTTTCGTTTATACGGCACCTTGTTCCAACTTTGAACAAGATACACCCTTACAACCCCCACGGTACCTATAATTCCCTTTTCATTTTTTACTTGTTTGTGCCCTTTTAGGGCTATACGTAATTACATACCAATGATTCGGAATTATGGTTTCAAAAATTATTGATTTTAATCTTAGGCATAAGGTTGTGGCCCTTATGTTAGTATTGGCCTTGGTAGGTGTTGGCCTTTTTTCACTTAGCCGTATTACCATTGGGGCGGTTCCCGATGTGACCAACAATCAAGTGCAAGTCATTACCACTTCACGGAACTTGGCCACCCAAGATATGGAACAGTTCATTACCTATCCGGTGGAACTTGAAATGGCCAATCTGCCAGGTGTAGAGGAAATACGTTCCATCTCAAAGTTTGGTCTTTCCGTGGTGACCATTGTCTTTGATGATGCCATGGGGACCTACCTACCCAGGCAACTGATTGCCGAAAAAATTAAATCGGCCACAGAAAAAATCCCAGAAGGGTTCGGTACTCCCGAAATGGGGCCTATATCCACAGGATTGGGTGAAATATACCAGTATACCTTGGACTTAAAACCTGGCTATGGGGACACATATTCACCTATGGAACTACGGACCTTACAGGATTGGGTAGTTAAGAGACAATTAGCCGGTATTCCTGGGGTGGGTGAGGTGAATGCAGGGGGCGGATATCTAAAACAGTACGAAGTGGCCCTAAACTCCCAAAAAATGAACGCCATGGCCATTACGGCCGAGGAGGTCTTCAAGGCGCTTTCCAGTAACAATGGTGTGGCCGGGGGGAGCTATATTGAGAAAAGGGACCAGGCCTACTTTATCAGGGCGGAGGGCCTTATCACCAATTTGGATGATATCGGCAATGTAGTTGTGAAGACCCGCGATGGCCTTCCCATATATATAAGGGATGTTGCACAAGTGGGTTTTGGCAAAGCCAATCGTTTTGGGGCCATTACGGGTAATGGTAGCGGTGAAAAGGTATTGGGTCAAGTGATGATGTTGAAGGATGCCAATTCAAAAGAAGTAATCGGGGCCGTTAAGGAACGGGTGGACCAGATTGCCAAGACACTGCCGGAAGGGGTCTTTATCAATCCCATTGTTGACCGGAGCGAACTGATAGCCCGCACTACGTCAACTGTGACCGAAAACCTGGTATTGGGTTGTTTGATTGTCATTTTTGTGGTGGTCCTGCTCCTTGGCAATATACGTTCGGGACTGGTGGTGGCCTCGGTAATTCCCCTGAGCCTGCTCTTTGCGCTGTCCATGATGTACCTTTTTGGAATTGATGCCAATTTGATGAGCTTGGGTGCCATTGACTTTGGGATTATCATTGATGGGGCGGTCATCATTGTGGAATACATCACTTTTCAAATGGCCCGGAACCGCAGTATGCTTAAGGATGGCAAGAACATAGGGACCCTGAAAGATGAACTTGTCCGTAAGGGTACCCAAAAGATGATGACCTCTGCCATCTTTGGGCAAATTATTATTCTGATTGTCTTCATTCCCATAGTTACCCTGAGTGGCGTAGAGGGAAAAATGTTTAAGCCAATGGCCCTAACGTTTGGTTTTGCCCTTATTGGCGCCATATTCCTGTGTTTTACCTACGTGCCGGTTGCAGCCTCTTTATTTCTAAGGCCCCCTACTGATAAACCTACATTTTCCGCCAAGATCATTGGGATTTTGAACAAAGGGTACGATAAAATCATTGATAGGGCGCTAGGGGCCAAAAAACAAGTATTGGCCATGGCCATGGGCCTTTTTGTCCTGGCCCTTTTCATATTTGCTAGAATGGGGGCAGAGTTTGTACCAACACTTGATGAAGGGGATTTTGTCATTCAGCCCGTACTCCCTACGGGGACATCATTAGGGAAGACCATAGAGATTACGACCCAAATTGAAACTATCTTGATGAATAGTTTTCCAGAAGTACGGCAGGTAGTATCCCGAATTGGTGCAGCTGAGGTTCCAACGGACCCCATGAGTATGGAGGAAAGTGATGTCATCATTTCCCTGAAACCAAAAAGGGAATGGACATCGGCCTCGACCAAGGATGAACTGGCCAACAAGTTCAAGGAGGCCTTGTCCATCATCCCAAATATGGAGGTAGAGTTCACCCAGCCCATAGAAATGCGTTTTA
>JBFOLQ010000564.1:0-3119 GCA_040830145.1 Flavobacteriaceae bacterium
ACTTAGTACGAAAAGGAAGGGCCACGATTACCAAGAAGAGTAAATCGGCTGCTTTGGATTCGTGCCCTCAGCGGAGAGGGGTCTGTACCCGTGTGTACACCACCACTCCAAAGAAGCCAAACTCGGCCATGCGTAAAGTGGCTAGGGTACGGTTGACCAACGGAAAGGAAGTGAATGCTTACATTCCAGGTGAGGGACACAATCTCCAGGAGCACTCGATAGTATTGGTAAGGGGCGGAAGGGTGAAGGATTTGCCTGGTGTACGTTACCACATTGTTAGGGGTGCCTTGGATACCGCAGGGGTAGAGGGCCGCACCCAACGAAGGTCAAAGTACGGAGCAAAACGCCCAAAAAAGTAATTTGATCAGAACTAATTAGAACCCATGAGAAAAAGACAGGCTAAAAAACGACCATTGCTTCCCGATCCGCGGTTCAATGACCAATTGGTCACGCGTTTTGTGAACATGATGATGTGGAGCGGAAAAAAATCGGTCGCGTTCAATATATTTTACAGTGCCATAGATATTGTAGAGGAAAAGAAAACCGATGATGAAAAGTCGGCCCTGGAAATTTGGAAGGATGCCCTTTCAAATGTTATGCCCCATGTTGAGGTGAGAAGCCGTAGGGTGGGGGGTGCCACTTTTCAGATTCCCATGCAGATCAGGCCCGATCGCAAGATTTCAACTGCTATGAAATGGTTGATTGGGTATGCGCGTAAACGCAATGAAAAAGGTATGGCCCAAAAATTGGCCGCCGAAATCTTGGCTGCGGCCAAGGAAGAAGGAGCAGCGGTCAAGAAAAGGGTGGATACCCATAAAATGGCCGAAGCAAACAAAGCATTCTCCCACTTTAGCAGATTCTAGATAAAATGTCACGAGATTTAAAATTCACAAGGAACATTGGTATTGCCGCGCATATTGATGCCGGAAAGACCACGACTACTGAACGCGTTCTGTTTTATACAGGGGTAAGCCATAAGATTGGAGAGGTGCACGATGGTGCTGCAACCATGGATTGGATGGAGCAAGAGCAGGAGCGAGGTATCACCATTACTTCCGCTGCCACCACCTGTACGTGGAACTTCCCTACAGAGAATGGTAAGCCCACTGCTGATGCCAAGGGATATCATTTTAATATTATTGACACCCCCGGCCACGTGGATTTCACGGTGGAAGTGAACCGGTCTCTCCGTGTATTGGATGGGCTGGTCTTTCTTTTTAGTGCCGTTGATGGTGTAGAGCCCCAGTCAGAGACAAACTGGCGCTTGGCCGATAATTATAAGGTGCCCCGAATGGGCTTTGTCAATAAAATGGACCGTCAGGGCTCCAATTTCTTGAACGTGTGCAAGCAAGTGAGGGAAATGTTGAAGTCCAATGCGGTGCCGATTGTTCTTCCCATAGGGGATGAGGCTGATTTCAGGGGTATAGTGGACTTGGTGAAGAACCGGGCCATAGTATGGCATGAGGATAACTTTGGATCTACCTTTGATGTGGTGGACATCCCTGCTGAAATGAAGGATGAGGTGCACGAGCACCGTGCCGCCTTGATTGAAGCGGTTGCGGAATACGATGAGAACCTAATGGAAAAGTTCTTTGAGGACGAGGATTCCATTACCGAGGATGAAATCCATGCAGCCTTGAGGGCCGCAGTAATGGATATGAGCATCATACCTATGGTATGTGGCTCCGCCTTTAAGAACAAAGGAGTCCAGTTTTTGCTCGATTGTGTCTGTCGTTATCTTCCCTCTCCGTTGGACAAGGATGCCATTGTCGGTGAGGATCCCAATAGTGGTAATGAAATCTCAAGAAAACCCGATCCCAAGGAGCCTTTTTCTGCCTTGGCGTTTAAGATTGCCACAGACCCATTTGTAGGGCGTTTGGCTTTCTTTAGGGTGTATTCAGGTAAATTGGATGCGGGGTCTTATGTGCTGAACAACCGTTCTGGAAACAAGGAGCGTATCTCTAGGATTTACCAGATGCATTCCAATAAGCAAAATGCCATTGAGAGCATTAGTGCTGGGGACATTGGGGCAGCTGTAGGTTTTAAGGACATCAAGACTGGGGATACCTTGTCAGATGAAAAGAACCCCATTGTTTTGGAAAGCATGGTCTTCCCCGATCCCGTGATTGGTATCGCTGTGGAGCCCAAGACAAAAGCGGATGTTGATAAATTGGGGATGGCCTTGGCCAAATTGGCCGAGGAGGATCCTACCTTTCAGGTAAAGACAGATGAAGCTTCGGGCCAGACCATTATATCAGGAATGGGAGAGCTCCATTTAGATATTATCGTGGACCGTCTTAAAAGGGAGTTCAAGGTAGAGGTGAACCAAGGTCAGCCACAGGTTGAGTACAAGGAAGCTTTGACTGCCAAGGCCGACCATAGGGAGGTCTATAAAAAACAAACCGGTGGTCGTGGTAAATTTGCAGATATCGTGTTTACCATGGAGCCCGCGGAGGAAGGTAAACAAGGATTGGAGTTTGTCAATGTCATTAAAGGTGGTAACATTCCTAAGGAATATATCCCATCTGTTGAAAAAGGATTCAAGCAGGCCATGAAAAATGGTCCTTTGGCCGGATTCGAAATGGATGCCATGAAGATTACCTTAAAGGATGGTTCGTTCCACGCGGTGGATTCTGATTCCCTTTCATTTGAGCTGGCTGCCAAACTAGGCTATAAGGAGGCTGCCAAGGCGGCGCGGGCCGTATTGATGGAGCCCATTATGAAACTGGAAGTGTTGACCCCTGAGGAAAACATGGGTGATATTGTAGGAGACTTGAACCGTAGAAGGGGGCAAGTGAATAGTATGGATGATAGGGCTGGATCTAAAGTGGTCAAGGCAAATGTGCCGCTTGCGGAAATGTTTGGATATGTTACCGCTTTGAGGACGCTTTCCTCAGGAAGGGCCACATCCACCATGGAGTTTTCACACTATGCCGAAACGCCACCCAATATCGCCGAGGAAGTAATCAAATCAGCCAAGGGCGTAACTGCTTAAATAGGGAGAAGATGAGTCAGAAGATTAGAATAAAACTAAAGTCTTACGATCATAACTTGGTTGATAAATCGGCCGAAAAAATCGTAAAAACGGTGAAGACTACCGGTGCTGTGGTCACGGGACC